>JBAVOA010000489.1:0-4935 GCA_049691635.1 Aestuariivirga sp.
GCGCTGATCGACCTCCTGTGGGGCACGTTTCTTTCCGGAACAGCGGCGGCGTTTGTCGTGGCAGTGACACCCAAATCCCTTTGACGCTGATGGTTCACGTGACAGCGACGGCAAAATGTTGTTTATGCTCGCCGCATGAAAACTGCTTTGAAGACGATCATCCTTGGCCTGGCGGTATTCCTCTTGGTCCGGCCAGCCGTGGCAGATCCTTATGAAGATGCCGTGGCCGCCTATACCCAGAGGAACTATACGGCGGCACTACAGCTTTGGCGCGCGTCAGCCGACCAAGGTAACGCGGCAGCCCGCTATAATCTTGGCGTCCTGTATGAGAATGGCGAGGGTGTGCTACGCAGCGCGGCAGAAGCGGAAAGATTATACCGCATGGCCGCCGATCAGGGGCTGGCCAATGCGCAATACAAGCTCGGGAGCCTCTATGACAGCGGCATGGGCAGGTTACAGGATGACGCCGAAGCGTTGAAGTGGTACCGGCTCGCGGCCGATCAAGGCTTTGCTCCTGCCCAGTACAGCGTCGGTCTTGCGTATGATAGCGCGCGCGGTGTAAGGCGCGATGTGGCTGAAGCCGCGAAATGGTACCGTCTGGCGGCAGAACAGGGATTGGCCCGCTCCCAGGCGAGTCTCGGCATAATGTACGAGACGGGCCGTGGGGTGCCACTCGACTTTGCCGAAGCCGCGGCATGGTACCAGCGGGCGGCCAGCCGGGGCAATGCCATGGCCCAAAGCCATCTCGGGGTTCTTTATGACAAGGGCCTTGGCGTGGCGCAGGATTTCTCCAAGGCGTTGAAGTGGTATCGGTTCTCCGTGGCCCAGCACGATTTTGTTGCGCAAAACAATCTCGGTGCTCTCTACGAAACCGGCAGGGGTGTTCCACAGGACGACAAGGAAGCCCTGAGGTGGTACCAGCTATCGGCCGGGCAGGGCTACGTTCCGGCCCAGATGAATCTTGGAAGGATGTATGAAGCTGGCCATGGCGCGGCGCCCGATGCATCTGCAGCCGCAAAATGGTTTCAGCTCGCCGCCGGCCAGGCCTACGCTCCTGCACAGTACAGCCTCGGCAGAATGTCTGCTGAGGGTCGGGGCCTTCCCCAAAACCATGCAGAGGCGGTCAGATTGTACCGTCTGGCTGCGGTTCAGGGTCATGCTCTCGCCCAGTATGAACTGGGTCGGTGTTACGAAAACGGGCAGGGCATTCCGCAGGACTACGCAAATGCGGCCAAGTGGTACCGCCTTGCGGCGGAGCAGGGCCATGCAGCGGCCCAATTCCGCCTTGGGGTCAGTTATGACAATGGCCAGGGCGTAGCGCAGGACTATGTCGAGGCGGTAAAATGGTACCGGGTTGCCGTCACCCAGGGCGATGCCGCCGCGCAGAATAATCTGGGTTCCATGTATGAATATGGCCTCGGTGTTCCACAGGACTATGTTGAAGCGGTGAAGTGGTACAGGCTTGGCGCCGACCAGGGCTACGCCAAGGCCCAATACAATCTCGG
Source organism: Aestuariivirga sp. (assembly GCA_049691635.1). GTDB lineage: Bacteria > Pseudomonadota > Alphaproteobacteria > Rhizobiales > Aestuariivirgaceae > Aestuariivirga. The sequence goes on from JBAVOA010000489.1 coordinate 1,506, forward strand.
CCTCATGTATGCCAATGGACGCGGCGTGCCGCCAGATTTTGTCGCCGCCCACCAGTGGTTGGATTTGGCGATAGAGGCCCGCCCCGCGCTGGCGCCCAAGGACATGGATGATGCAATTGCCAACCGCGATCCGATTGAGGCGCGCCTGACGCCTGAAGAATTGACCCAGGCGCAACGCCTGAAAAAGGAATGGCTGGCGGCCCATCCCCGGACTTAGCCAGCAGCCCTTGCCGATTGCCTTGGCCCATATATGATGCCTGCGGTTACATTTCCGGGATAGGTGGGTGATGAATGCAGATCGGTAAAGCAGGTGCTCCCGAGAGCCATATCTGCCAGGCCTATCCGGACCGCGTCGAGGTCCATGGGCGGGACCTTTGCGGCGACCTGATGGGACGTCTCAGTTTCACCGGTTATTTTCATCTGCTCCTGACGGGCCGCGAAGCCACCGAAAACCAGCGCTATTTCCTTGACCTGCTGCTGATCGCCATCGCGGAGCATGGCATGATGCCAACCAGCGTCGTGGCGCGCATGACACTCGCCGCCAATCCGGGATCACTGGAAAGTGCCGTGGCTGCTGGCATTCTAGGTTGCGGCCCGGTGATCCTCGGCACTTCGGAAACCTGCGCAAGACTGTTGCAGGAGGCACAGGCCAAGGTCCTTTCAGGACAAGAAGCAGGAACAGTGACCGGGCAAATGGCCAGTGACATCAAGAAATCAGGCGGCAAGGTTCCGGGCTTCGGCCACCCCGTGCATCGCCCGTCTGATCCCCGCGCCGAACGCATTCTGGAACTGGCCGACAAGCGCGGCATCAGCGGCCCATACGTTTCCCTGGCCCGGCAAATGCGCGAAGCCGTAGCCAAGGTCTGGGGCAAGCCGCTTGTGATGAATGTTTCCATGCCCATGGCGGCCGTCATGCTCGATCTCGGATTTCCGGTGAGTATGGTAAAAGCCATACCCATACTGGCGCGCACCGCCGGCATTCTTGGCCACCTTGCCGAGGAACAGAAAAATCCCATAGGTTTTCTGCTGGCGGGGAAAGCCGAGGAGGCGGTCACCTACCGCACGGACAAGGTGTGATGCTCGCCCCTGAAATCGAAACCCGCCCATGGGTGCAGCAATCAGCCATTGATGATGTCCATTACCGCACCCAGCTCGTGTATCTCTTCGAGCGCTCACCTTTCTACCAGAAGAAACTGAAAGCCGTTGAATTTGACTCCGCTCCGAACGCTGGCGGCCTTTCCGAAATTGCGCAGCTTCCGTTTACGGAGAAGAGCGAAATCCGGGCGAGCTGCACGGTCGAAAACCCGATCGGGTCCCATCTCTGCGTTGGGCGGTCCGAGATCATCCGCATCTACTCAACCAGCGGTACGACCGGAACGCCCAGCTATATTCCTCTCACGGCTGCCGACCTGGATCGCTGGACGACAACATCGGCACGAAGCTATTCGGCTTCCGGCGTGAGTGCAGGCCAGCGGATTGTCTCGACTTATAACGCCGGGCCCTTCGTGGCCGGAGCAGCGCTTGGCGCCTTCGACAAATTGGGCATGTGTCATATCCCGGTTGGAACGGGCAATACCGAACGGCTGATGACGGCAATACGGATGCTCCAACCCGAAGCCGCCGTGCTCACGCCATCCTATGCAGCCCATCTGGTGGAATGGGCCGCGGAGCGCAGTTTTGATCTCAACGGCTCAAGCGTAAGACGCGTTCTGGTCGCAGGTGAACCCGGCGGCGGTGAGCCGGCTTTCCGGAAAAAACTTGAGGAAGGCTGGGGTGCGCGGGTGACCGAAGCCATGGGCATCGGAGATATCGGTGTTTCTCTCTGGGGCGAATGCGAGCATCAGCAGGGCATGCACCTTGGCGGCCGTGGGTTTGTCCATGCGGAACTGGTCGATGCCCAAACGGGTGCGGCTATCGCGATGGAAGATGGTGCCAAGGGCGAACTCGTGCTCACCCACCTCCAGCACCGTGCCGCACCCCTGCTGCGCTTTCGCACCAGGGACCATGTGGAAGTTTGGACCAGCTCCTGCAAATGCGGACGCACCGCCCCCCGTATCCGCTGCATCGGCCGGACCGATGACATGCTCATTGTCCGCGGCGTGAACGTCTTCCCGTCCGCAATCCGCGAGGTGGTGAGTGAATTCCTGCCCAAGGTCAGCGGCCACATTCTGGTGAAGCCGGAGAAGCCTGGCGTAAAGCAGGAGCCGCCACTTCCCATTGATGTTGAATTGGCGACGGATCAGGTAGATGATGCGGCACTTGCCGAGGCGATCCGCGCACGGCTTCGCAGCGTCCTGGTGTTCACTGCCGGTATCAAACTTGTGCCTTTCGGCAGCCTGCAGCGCAGTGAATACAAGTCTAAACTAGTCCAGCATTGAGCTCACGAGGAGAGGCCCCATGCAAAAACTCCAAAGCCAGGGCGTGCACCACATCACGATTACCGGCGCCAACCGCCAGACGTCGATTGATTTCTGGGAAGGCGTGTTGGGCATGCCCTTCGTCTTCGAACAGCCCAATCTCGACCGGGCCTCGGAAAGCCACCTCTATTTTGATCCCGGCGATGGCCGCCTGATTACCATCTTCACCGATGAAGGCCGCAAACCGGATCCGCGCCGCACCCCCATGGAACCCGGCTGCGTGCATCACATTGCTTTTTCAGTCTCGCGCGTCACATTCCTGCAGGCGGTGAAACGGCTGGATGATCGCAAGATAAAGCATAGCGGCGTCAAGGACCGTGGCTTCATGGATTCGATTTATTTCACCGATCCGCTCGGCCTGTTGATTGAGCTGGCGTCCTATCGCTTTGAACCGCCCCACGGCTTCACCCATGCCGATGTGCTGTTCGAAGCCCATAAAATCCGCGTTGCCCGCGGAGATTACAACATCGCCGAGGTCCACCTCGCCGATGCAATCGAAGCGTTGATGACGCGAAAGAATGCGACACTGTCCGCCGACCGGTCACCGAAGAATCCATATTAAAAAATACCAGAGAAAACAAAGGGAGGAAAACAATGAAACTGCATGTCCTGAAACCAAGCGTAAACAATATGGCCGCCCGCGTCTTCGTGCGGGCCGCAAAGCTCGATTTCACCGAAGATGATGTTTATGGCAAGACCCGCTCGAAGGAGTTCATCGCCATGAACCCGGCCCATCTCACGCCGATGATGGAGGCCAAGGGCCTGCCCAAGGGCGTGCTCTGGGAAAGCTGTGCCATTATGCAATATCTCTGCAACAAGCATGAGCTGACCAAGTTCTATCCCAAGGTGCCGGCCAAGCGCGCCATGGTCGACAGTGCCATGTTCTACATCATCGGCACGCTTTATCCCTATGTGGCCCGCGCCACCTATCCGTCTCTCGGCTTTCCCCAGTATGCCGGAGAAGTGGGCAGCAGCGATGCCGCACCGGAGCACAAGGCGGCAGCCCAGAAGGC
>JBAVOA010000490.1:0-2918 GCA_049691635.1 Aestuariivirga sp.
GCGGCTTCATAGCCATCGAGCGTGCGGCGCACGCCGCCGTCGCCAATGGCATGGACGCTGATTTGCAAACCATGTTTATCGGCGCGGGTGGCGACTTCGTTGAATTGTGCGGCGGTAAACAGCGGTGCGCCGCGCTCGCCTTGAAAGCCGGGATAGTCGTCAAGCATGAGCGCGGTCATGGATTCCAAAACACCGTCCATGAAAATTTTCACGCGGCCGGAATGCAGCATGTCGCCCTGATACTGCGCACGCATCTCTACCGCTTCATCGACGCGGGAGGTTTCGAAAAAATTCTTGTGGTGGAAGGGCACCTCGACGCGGGCGATGAGCTCATCCTTGTCCATGAGCGCCTTCAGCAGTTCAAGCTGATACCAGTTGCCGTCCATGTTGTGGATGGAGGTGATGCCGAGGGAGGCGCAGTAGTCGAGGCCGCGTTTCATGAAGTTCTGGTCGATGAGGCGCTCGGCGGCGGTGGCGGGGGGCACGGGATTTTCGCCGGTGACCATGCCGAGCCATTCGCGCCCGCCCGTGGCGGTGAGTTCCAGCAAGGGCGCAAAGGCGGCGGCTTCGTGGAGTTCGCCTGTTGCCAGTCCGTCACTTCCCATGACGATTTCATTGCCTGGGGTGAGGCTGGCGCCGTGCAGGAGGCCCGCTGTTTCAAGCGCCTTGGTGTTGGCCCAGACCGTGTGGTGGTCAAAACAGACGAGCGCCAGGGGTCTATCCGCGATGATGGTGTCCAGAACCTGGCGGGTGATGGCCGTGGTGTCGCCAAGCGACACGGGTGCTGCACCATTGACGATGATGATCCGGTCCTTCGGGTTGGCCCCCGCATATTCACGTATCGCTGCCGATACGGCGGGGAAGCCCTTGATGTTGTTGATCATCAGGCTGTCGAGCTCGACCGCGCCGCCAAACAGGTGAATGTGGCTTTCGACGATGCCGGGCATTACCGTATTCATTTGGGCGTCGATAACACGGGTGTGACTGCCCTTCAGGGCTTTCATGTCGGCGTTCGAGCCGACGGCCAGAATCCTGTTGCCCGCGATGGCCAGCGATTCGGCCCGCAGGTTGGCCTTGTTCATGGTGAGGAGGCGGGCGTTGGTGATGATCAGGTCGGCGGATGGCATGGTTTTTCCTTGTTTCAGGACCGCCTAAATGCCCGCTTGCAATTATTTCGGCAAGCCTCCACATTGTCACCGTCATTAACAATTGAAAGGAGGTGATCCGATGTCGAGTGAGTTCACAGCGTATGCCGTCAGGCTCGTGCGGATCGAATTCTTGGCAGGGGTTACTGCCTGATCGATCTCATACCGGGATGCTGATGGAACGCATCTCACGGAAGAGGCCGCCTCACAGCGGCCTCTTTTTTATCAGAAAAAGCTTTGCTTGGTTAAGATTGGACTATCTGCCAAATTTCCAATCTTCGCGTTCGATCAAATCTGCAAGTCCGCACCATTCCATATTTTCAGCATTACACACATCCGGTATTTTCATTTTCCCGGGATTTTCTTCCGTCACCACGATCATCTTGGGATTGTTAGTCGCTGCGAGGGCGATGACGAAGGGGTCAGCGCCCGACCGTCCTTTGACTGTATCCACCAATCGTGGATATGTCGTCATTATATGCGTGACGTGCTGTTGGCATTCGTCGTCGATTTCAACGAACATTCTCTCTTTGCGTTCCTTACACCACTTAAAGAGCTCATCATCCTTCTTTTCGAGCTCATTGTAGACTTCGATTGATGACCGCAATCGCCCTTCGTCCATTAATATGTCTAGGCGTTCCCAAACTAGTCCAAAATTCTTGGGACGGTATACCCGGCGCCAACCGTGAATGAGCGCACTGCTGTCAATGCTGTAAACTTTGTGCGTGTCGGGCATTTTTCTATCTCAGCCCTGCCACTTCTTCGAGCTTTGGGATATGCTTCACCTTCAACCCAAGATAGCCTGACACTTCACTGAGCGTAATCTGGTCAAGGTAATAGTTCCCCAGTAACATGCGCACGAGTGGACGACCCAGATTACTAATGGTCTCTTGGGGCATATTGCGTTTCATTTCTGTATCGACAGACAACTCCTTCTGACGTTTCCTAAATGCCTCATATTCTGCCCTGTATTGAGAACGCTTAGCCGAATAGAAGTCAGCGGTGGTTCGATCGAATGTCAGAAGTCGTCGCAACAGCGCCTCCCGACTCACATTGTATTGTCTTGCCAACTCACTGATTTCGAGATCGCTCCAACGTATCGAGCGTGCCCCTTGTGCCATGACTGCATGCTCCTCAAGGAGTGCATCAACTGGCATTAGCGCCGCTGCCGCGACGTGGTTGCAGAAGACTTCTATCCGTTGATCTTCGGGCGGACGATTGGCATCCGTTTCAAGATCGGAAACGCCACTTACTCGCACCATGAGATGAGCCAACTCGTGCAACAGACTGAACGTTCGCCGCGTCAATGCATCCTTCCTGTTGACAGCGATCACAGGCAAAGTCTCGGCAGCAATTGCAAAACCAGAAGCTTCTTCTATGGCGAACCGTGTCGTTTGAAAGACAAGCGCGCCCGCTGCCTCGATCCTATTACGCCACGCGTTGAAAGCCGCACGGCCGTCATTGTCCCTCCATCGTGTTTGAAGCTCCCGTGTTACTCCTAGCGCGTCGCGGATGCGCGATCCAACTAGTTCAGGATCTTCTCTGACAGTTGCAACCAAGGAAAATGGGGTAAGCTTTTCTTGAAGATCTGACGTAAGCTCTAGCGCCAGCTCTCTTCGCTCATTGGCGGCACGGATTTCCATTTGAAGCGCTGGCGAGTACCGGCGACCGTCAGTGCCGGGGAGCCTACGCAGATCACGCATAACTGAAAAGCGAACTGGAGGCTCCGCCATATAGAATACTGCAAGAGGCCGTTTGAACAAAGCGGCGATC
>JBAVOA010000491.1:0-11695 GCA_049691635.1 Aestuariivirga sp.
AATCGCGGCTGCCGAGCCGGCATGTGACCGAAGGACCGGAGAGGGCGCCGCATCGCTCCTATCTCTATGCCATGGGTCTCAATGAGCAGCAGATTAACCAGCCTCTCGTCGGTGTGGCCAGCTGCTGGAACGAGGCTGCCCCCTGCAACATTTCCCTGATGCGCCAGGCCCAGTCGGTCAAGCGCGGCGTGGCCGCCGCAAGCGGCACGCCGCGGGAATTCTGCACGATTACCGTCACCGATGGCATCGCCATGGGCCACCAGGGCATGAAGGCCTCGCTGGTGTCGCGCGAATGTATTGCCGATTCGGTTGAACTTACCATGCGCGGCCATTGCTATGACGCGCTCGTAGGCCTTGCCGGCTGCGACAAGTCCCTGCCCGGCATGATGATGGCCATGGTGCGCCTCAATGTGCCATCCGTATTCATCTATGGTGGTTCAATTCTTCCAGGCACATTCAAGGGTCGTCCGGTCACCGTTCAGGACGTCTTCGAGGCCGTGGGAAAGCACAGCGTCGGCGATATGTCGGATGCCGACCTGCACACCCTGGAACAGGTCGCATGCCCGTCAGCGGGCTCCTGTGGGGCCCAGTTCACGGCTAACACCATGGCGACCGTGGCTGAGGCCATCGGACTTGCCTTGCCTTATTCCTGCGGCGCGCCGGCTCCCTATGAAATCCGCGACACCTTCTGCTTCGCTTCCGGCGAAAAAGTGATGGAGCTTATCGCGCGCAATATTCGGCCGCGCGACATCGTCACCCTTAAGGCTCTGGAAAATGCCGCAACTGTCGTTGCGGCCTCTGGCGGTTCCACCAACGCGGCGTTGCACTTGCCTGCCATAGCCCATGAATGCGGCCTCAAATTTGACCTGTTTGACGTCGCAGAAATTTTCAAACGCACGCCCTACATCGCTGATCTGAAGCCCGGTGGCAAATACGTGGCCAAGGACATGTTTGAAGCCGGTGGCATTCCGCTGCTGATGAAAACCTTGCTCGACCACGGGTTCCTTCACGGCGAATGCCTGACCGTCACCGGCCGGACCCTGGCGGAGAATATGGCCAGCGTAAAATGGAATCCGGATCAAGATGTGGTCTATCCCGCCAACAAACCCATCACGAAGACCGGTGGCGTTGTGGGCTTACGCGGAAATCTGGCGCCTGAGGGAGCCATCGTGAAAGTTGCGGGCATGAAGAACCTGACTTTCACTGGGCCCGCCCGCTGCTTTGATTCCGAGGAGCTTTGCTTCGAGGCCGTCACCCACAAGAACTACAAGGAAGGCGAAGTTCTCGTCATCCGTTACGAAGGTCCGCGCGGCGGGCCTGGCATGCGTGAAATGCTCTCTACTACGGCTGCCCTCTACGGCCAGGGCATGGGCGAGAAAATGGCGCTCATCACCGATGGCCGTTTCTCGGGAGCGACGCGCGGTTTCTGCGTCGGTCACGTCGGTCCGGAAGCGCAGTTGGGCGGACCCATTGCGCTGATCAGGGATGGCGACATGATCACGCTCGATGCCGTTGCCGGAACGCTGTCGTGCAATGTCAGCGATGCCGAATTTGCCGAACGCAAGAAGAGCTGGAAGCCCCGCGAACATGGCTATGGCTCGGGCGCGCTCTGGAAATATGCCCAACAGGTAGGCCCCGCTGTCTCAGGTGCCGTAACCCATCCCGGAGGGAATGCCGAAGGTGTTTGCTACGCCGACATTTAGCCACATCGTGAAGCTTGCTTCACGCCCATGCAGGAACGTGCTGATTGCACTTCTCGCCATGGTGTTGCTTGGTCTGTCGCCTGTAGCCCGCGCGGAGGATGGTGAAGCCGGGTTCTTTTCCTATTTGCCGGCAGCTCCCAAACTCAGCTTGCCCACTCTCGACGTTATGCCGTTTTGGACGGACGATCTGAAAAAGGCCAAGAAGGCCTACAACAGTGGAAATTTCGATAGGGCGATCAAGTTTTTCCGCCGTTCCTCGGAAGATGGCAATATTGTCGCCGATTGGTATCTCGGCCACATCTACCGCAAGGGCCGTGGCGTTCCGCGCGATGATGCAACTGCATTTTCCTACTACCTGCGGGTGGCCGACACCTATGACCCCGATGAACCTGACCAGAACCGTTTGCGCATCATGGTGGACGCGCAGCTGCGGGTGGCTGACTACTACCGGGTTGGTATAGCTGACGCCGGTATCAAGCCGAACTACCAGGTTGCCGCCAGCAGTTACCTGAAAATTGCCTCGACCTATGGCCATCCCGGCGCCCAATACTCTTTGGGATTGATGAACATCCGTGGCCAGGGCGTTAAGAAGAATCCGCAACAGGGGTTGAAGTGGCTGATCTCCGCTGCCAGAAAGCGTCATGCGCTTTCGGAAGCCTATCTTGGCGATCTCTATTGGGATGGCAAACTCGTTCAGAAAGACCGGACCCGTGCCCTCATGTGGTATATCCTGGCCCAGCAGTCCACCAAGCCCTCCGAATTCCCGTCGATCTTTGACCGTTACAATGAGCTCAATTCCGCCGCCAACCAGGACGAACGGCTGGAAGCGGAAGCCCGCGCCCGCGTATGGGCAGATCAGTACCCGGCAGACGGCAATTCTTTCTCGGAATAGAGCTTAGTCTCTCTTGCTCGGGCGGCTGCCAACATAAATTGATGCTCCCGCCATGATTGCGCTGGTGAGCAAATTTAGCCAAGGCGGCAGATTTCCAAAACCCCAAAGCCAGACACCCATCAAGGCCATGATGCCGATGGCAAGGGACTTGGCCCGAAGTGCAATAACCCCATGGTCCTGCCAGTCGCGTACTGATGGACCAAACACCTTGTGATTGCGAATTCTCTCCGCCAGTTCGGGGGATGATTTGCCAAAGGCCCATGCGGCAACCAGCAGCATGGGTGTGGTGGGCAGGATCGGCAGAATGACGCCCGCCACGGCCATCCCAAGGCTTAGCCAGCCGGCACCAAGGTAGATTAACCGCCGCAAGTCCAATTTTTGCCCAATCCGTGTCTAACCCTTGCTATGGCAAGGCCGTTCATGCGATTTACTGGCAGCAATGGCAAGCTCAAACAACGAGAGTATTACTCCTACAACCTCAACGCGCGTTCCCTTTTTAGGACGCCTCAGGGCCTATTTTTTTACCGGCCTGGCCATCACCGCACCCATCGCCATCACGATCTGGGCCACGCTCTGGTTCATCGATATATTTGACGCCTGGCTCAAGCCCTACATCCCATCCTATTATAATCCAGACACCTACTTGCCCTTCAAGGTTCCTGGCTTCGGACTGATTTTCGCGCTCATTGCCATTACCCTGGTGGGAGCCTTGGCCGCCAATCTGGTGGGGCGCACCCTGATCGGCCTGTGGGACAAGGCACTGCACCGGACACCGGTGGTGCGCTCAATTTACAAGGGTTCAAAGCAGATATTCGAAACGCTCTTCCTGCAAAAGGGCACGTCCTTTCAGAAGGCGTGCCTGGTCGAATGGCCCCGCCGGGGTATTTGGACGCTGGCCTTCATCTCCCGCGAGATCGATGGTGCGATGATAGGCCTTGCGAAGGGGCGGAAAATGTACGCCGCCTATGTCTCGACAACACCCAACCCAACCGGCGGCTATGTCTTCTTCTGCGATGTCGGCGATGTTGTGGTTCTTGATACGACCGTGGAGGATGCCCTTAAGCTGGTCATTTCCATGGGACTGGTGTTTCCCGACGCGCCGCTTGCACCGGAAGTGGAAATGAAGCTGGCAAGCACACTGCCACGCAAAAAAACTACCCGGCGGAAAGCAACTTGACCGCCTCATCGCGCTCAAAGAGATAGAGCAGGGTCCGCAGCGCCTCGCCGCGCTCCGATTTCAACTGAGCATCGCGCGCAAGGACCAAAGCCGCATCGTCCCGCGCCGCCGCAAGCAACTCGCCATGCGCTGCAAGATCGGCGATCCGGAAGAGCGGGAGGCCCGCCTGCTGCGTCCCCAGCATTTCACCCGCACCGCGAAGCCGCAAATCTTCCTCGGCAATGCGAAAACCATCTTCGGTCTCGCGCATGATGGTGAGACGCGCCTTGGCCGTTTCCCCAAGCGGCTCCTGATAGAGCAGCAGGCAAGTTGACTTCACAGTGCCCCTTCCCACCCGCCCGCGCAGCTGGTGGAGTTGGGCAAGGCCAAAGCGTTCCGCATTTTCAATCACCATGATCGAGGCTTCTGGGACATCGACGCCAACTTCAATCACGGTGGTGGACACAAGAATATCGAGTGCGCCCGACTTGAAGTCGTCCATGATGGCATCCTTGGCCGTTCCCTTGAGCCTCCCATGGATCAGCCCAACCCGGCCGGGAAATTTCTGCTCCAGATGTTTGAAGCGATCCTCCACGGCGGCCAGATCCACCAGCTCGCTTTCCTCCACCAGCGGACACACCCAATAGGCCCGATGCCCGCCCGCAATGCTGCGCTGGAGTCCCGCCACAACTTCATCCATGCGCTCAAGCGGCAGGACGCGGGTATCAATCGGAAGCCGTCCCTTCGGCTTCTCGGTGAGCTTGGAAACTTCCATGTCGCCATAAACGGTGAGTGCCAATGTGCGGGGAATCGGTGTTGCGGTCATCACCAGAAGATCAACCGTGCGCCCAGCCTTGGCTTGCAGGGCCAGACGTTGGTGCACGCCGAAGCGATGCTGTTCATCGATCACCGCAAGGCCAAGGTTCCTGAAGTCCACACCCTCCTGAAACAGCGCGTGGGTGCCTACGAGGATATCAATGCTCCCCTGGGCAAGGCGGTCAAGAATGTCCTCCCGCTGCTTGCCTTTTTCGCGTCCCGTGAGAACCGCAATGGAAATCCCAGCCGCTTCGCAAAGCGGACGGAGTGACATGGCGTGTTGCCGTGCCAGGATTTCGGTCGGAACCATGAAAGCACCCTGCGCCCCACACTCGACCACATTGGCAAGGGCCAGCAGTGCTACAATGGTCTTGCCCGATCCAACATCACCTTGCAGCAGGCGCAACATGCGCGTGGGCGAGGCCATGTCCGCTTGGATTTCGGCATTGGCAAAAACTTGCGCGCCAGTCAGCTGATAGGGCAGGGCTGCAATGATTTTCACCTGCTTCTGACCATTGCCTACAAAACTCTGTCCCGACGCCCGCTTCATATGTCCACGCACCAGGCTGAGAGCCAGTTGGTTGGCCAGAAGCTCATCATAGGCCAGGCGGAGATGTGCAGGAGAAGTGACCGACGGGGTCTCGGTCATCTGCGGCGTGTGCAGCGCCTTGAGCGCCACTGAAAAGTCGGGCCAATGCTGCCTCTGTTTCCACGCCGCATCCTGCCACTCCGCCAGTTCCGGCAGCCGGTCCAGAGCCGACCGAATGGCGCGCCCCAGGATCTTCGGTGAAAGCCCAGCCGTCAGGGGATACACCGGTTCGATCAGCGGCATGTGTGTGAATTCATCCGGGGATAGGATATGGTCCGGATGGGCGATTTGCGGCTCGCTGCCATACCAGCTGATTTCTCCGGAGATGAAGCGCGTTTCTCCTTCCGGCAGGCTCCGTTTCAAACTGTCGGCAAAGGCATGGAAAAACACCAGCGTCAAAGTCCCCGTCTGGTCGGAAACCTCGACCCGGTAGGGCAAATTCTTCTTGAAGGGCGGCGGAGGCTTGTGGCGGCCAACCTTCACTTCAATGGTAACGATGCCTGCCTGCGGCAGATCCGCAATGCTCGGGCGGAAGCGCCGGTCAACCACCCCGCTCGGCAGGTGGAACAGCAGATCGACAATGCGCGGTGGCGCAGTGCTATCGCCCCGCAAGAACGTTGCCAGGAGTTTTTCAAGCTTTTGGCCAATGCCCTTGATGCCCGTGGCACTTGCAAACAGTGGATTGAGAACAGAAGGACGCATAGGGCCATTTTGTTAGGGAAGGTGTTGCAGCGCAAGTGCAGAAGCGGCTAATCAGGCAGCAATGACACCCTCAGCTGAGCCCATTGAATTGCGCCGGAAACGTCTTCTATGGCGCAGCAGCCACCGTGGCATCAAGGAAATGGACCTGCTGATGGGCGGCTTTGCGCGAGTTCGGTTGCCGACCATGACAGAAAGCGAACTCAGTGCATTTGAGGCCCTCATTGACCTGCCGGACCAGGAATTGCTGTCCTGGATTACTGGCGAGGCCAAAGTGCCTGCGGCTGTCAGCAACGCGCTCCTGCCCGAATTTCTCAAGTTCCGCCCATGATTGACCTCTCGAAAATTTTGCCGCGCCTGGGGTTTTCCGGCCGTATCCCGCTGTCGGGTGTCCCGCAAGGTCTTGATGCCATGCTACTGCCCCGGCTGGCCATGCAAATGGCCACCGTTCCTATGCTGCATGTCTGTATCGATGACCAGCGGCTCGCAACGCTTGCCGAGCAGATTGCGTTCTTTGCAACCGATCTCGAAGTCCTCCGCTTTCCCGCCTGGGATTGCCTGCCCTATGACCGTGTCTCGCCCTCGGCGGACGTCCTGGCGCGCAGGCTTTCAACCCTGACGCAGCTGAATAAGCCCACTGGTAAGCCACGATTGGTTTTAGCAACGGTGAATGCCGTGCTCCAGCGAGTGATGCCGCGCGAAAGCATCGGCAAGTCTTCCTTCACCGCAGCGCCGGGCAACCGTGTGAACGGAGATACGTTACAGGCCTTTCTCGCAGGCAATGGCTTCACCCGGGTGGGAACCGTCGTTGATCCCGGCGACTTCGCCGTGCGTGGCGGCATTATCGACATTTTCCCGCCGGGGGGTGAGAACCCGGTGCGCCTCGATTTTTTTGGCGACACGCTGGAATCAATCCGGGAATTCGACGCCCAGTCCCAGCGCTCAAACGTGACACTGCGGACACTCACCCTGAACCTCGCCAATGAAGTTCTGCTGACCCCGGAAGCCATTGGCCGTTTCCGCACCGGCTATGCCGCAGCCTTTAGTGGCCTGGACCTGAATGATCCGCTCTATGAGTCGGTCACCAATGGCCGGCGCTACCAGGGCATGGAACATTGGATGCCGCTGTTTCACGAACGCCTGGAAACCCTGTTTGACTATCTGCCCGGTTCGCCCATCTCGCTCGATCATAGCGCCGACGAAGCCATGGTAGCGCGCCACGAGCAAGTGGCGGAATTCTATGATGCAAGACGCGAAGCCCGCGAGAAGGGCTCCTTTGGCGCGGCACCCTATAAGCCGTTGAACAGCGAAAGACTCTATCTCGGCGATGCAGAATGGAAGCAGCTTGTAGCCGATCGCAGCAGCCTTGCCCTGTCGCCCTTTGAGAGTCCGGACTCTTCCAGCATTTCTCTGGGAGGCAAAAGAGGCCGCAGCTTTGCCGCCGAGCGCGCGCAAACCGGCACAAGCATTTATGACGCCGTAAAGCTGCAAACTGAAGACCTGCGCAAGGCCGGCAAACGGGTGCTCATTGCCAGTTGGACCGAAGGTTCCCAGGAACGCCTGCAAACCATCCTGAAGGATCATAAGCTGGCGCCGCTGGCCAGTGCCGCCACCTGGGCGGATGCGAGCACGCGTGATCCGTCCATTGTAAGCCTCATCGTCCTCGAGCTTGAGGAGGGCTTTGAAACTGGCGACCTTGCCATTATTGCCGAACAGGATATCCTTGGCGACCGCCTGGTGCGCAAGGCCCGCAAGAACCGCAAGGCCGCCGATTTCCTCTCCGAACTTTCCTCCCTGTCTCCCGGCGATCTCGTTGTCCATGTTGATCACGGCATTGGCCGCTTCGAAGGCTTGAAAACCATTGAAGTGCAGGGCGCGCCCCATGATTGCCTCCTGCTGATATATGCCGGCAATGACCGGCTCTTTCTGCCTGTTGAAAACATCGAGCTGCTCACCCGCTATGGTGCGGAAGACAATGGCACCCAGTTGGACAGGTTGGGCGGCGGCGCCTGGCAGGCCAAGAAAGCCCGCCTCAAGGAGCGCATCCGCGAAATCGCCGAGGACCTGATCAAGACGGCGGCTGCACGCGAGCTCAAGGCCGGCGATATCCTGCCCCCGCCCGATGGTGCCTTCGATGAATTTTGCGCCCGCTTCCCCTATGAGGAAACCGAGGACCAGCTCTCGGCCATCGAAGCGGTGCTCAATGACCTGCAAAAGGGCCGTCCCATGGACCGGCTGATCTGCGGCGACGTGGGCTTTGGCAAGACCGAGGTGGCGCTCCGCACGGCCTTTGTAGCCGCCCTCAACGGCAAGCAGGTGGCTGTCGTGGTGCCGACGACACTGCTTGCCCGCCAGCACTACGCAACCTTCACCGAGCGATTCAAAGGACTGCCCCTGCGCCTGGCCCAGGCCTCAAGGCTCGTAGGCCGCAAGGAAATTGATGCAGTGAAGGCGGGTCTTGAGGCGGGCGACATCGATATCGTCATCGGCACCCACGCGCTTCTCACCGGCAATATCAAGTTCCGTGACCTTGGCCTTCTCATCATTGACGAGGAGCAGCACTTTGGCGTGAAGCACAAGGAGCGCCTCAAGGAACTCCGTTCCAATGTCCATGTCTTGACCCTCACCGCCACGCCCATCCCCCGCACCCTGCAACTGGCTCTGTCGGGCGTGCGCGAACTGTCTCTCATCACAACCCCACCCTTGGACCGGCTGGCGGTGCGGACGTTTATCTCGCCCTTCGATCCCGTCATCATCCGCGAATCCCTGCTGCGCGAACACTTCCGCGGCGGGCAAAGTTTCTATGTCGTCCCCCGCATCACTGATCTCAATGAAATCGCCGAATTCCTCCGCGAGAATGTTCCCGAGATCAAATTCCGCACCGCCCATGGCCGATTGTCGCCCACCGAGCTTGAAGACATCATGTCCGGTTTCTACGACCGGAAATTCGATGTATTGCTCTCCACCACCATTGTGGAATCTGGCCTCGACATACCAACCGCCAATACCTTGATTGTCCACCGTGCCGACATGTTCGGCCTGGCCCAGCTCTATCAACTGCGCGGCCGCGTCGGCCGCTCAAAACAGCGTGCCTATGCGCTCTTCACCACCCCGCCAAACCGCGTGCTGACCGAAGCCGCTGAGCGGCGATTGAAGGTCCTACAGTCCCTTGATTCACTCGGCGCCGGTTTCAATCTCGCCAGCCATGATCTTGATATCAGGGGATCGGGTAATCTTCTGGGCGAGGAGCAGTCCGGCAATATCAAGGAAGTGGGCTACGAGCTCTACCAGACCATGCTGGAGGAGGCGGTCATCAAGATGCGCTCCGGCGGCGAAATGGAAGAGGCCGAAGGCACCTGGTCGCCCCAGATCAATGTCGGAACCTCGGTGCTCATTCCGGAAAGATTTGTTTCCGATCTGCAGGTGCGCCTCGGACTCTACCGCAGGCTTGCCGATCTGCACGAGCAATCCGATCTGGAAGCCTTCGGTGCCGAGCTCCATGACCGCTTTGGCCGGCTGCCCGATGAGGTGCAGCATCTGATCGAGGTCGTGTCGATCAAGCTGCTCTGCCGCGCCGCCAACGTGGCCAATGTGGATGCAGGCCCTAAGGGCGTGGTGCTGGGTTTCCGCAAGGATACCTTCCCCAATCCCGCTGCTCTGGTGCAGTGGATCGGCGGGCAGGGGAGCTTGGCCAAGCTCAGGCCAGACATGAAACTGGTCATCCTGCGCACCTGGAAAACCCCGGAGGAGCGCCTGAAAGGCACCCGGCAGATCATGCAGAATCTGGTGAAACTGGCGATCCAATAACCTGCGGCCACGTGTGGCGTGGACGCGCGCTGGCAAGCCCCTGATACTGCCGGTCATGCGAAGTGGCATCATGAACTGGTTCAGGCTCGGCCGGAGGCTCCCGTCTCTCGCCTTGCTTTTGGCCATGATGGTTCCAGTTTTGCTCGGCCTCTTGCCTGTTCCCGCCATGAGCGCCGAACAGCAATTGCTCAACGACATTTCAGCTAACATCTGCTCGCCCCACGAACCGGGCGGCAAGAATGACCAGATGCCTGCCGGCCACGAACATCACTGCATCCTGTGCGTGCCATCGAACCCATTTCTTGGCGCGGCTAAAACACCTGATCTCGTCATTGCTCCTTCATTTGTTCTGCGTCGCATCTGCCTCAACTTGGCCAGCGATGTGGCACCCCCCACGCGCCCCGACCTGCGCGCCACCGCGCCACGCGGCCCGCCCGCTTTCCTCACCGTCTAACGCGATTTCGCCAACCTTCTGCCGCCGTAACGGTTGAGGGAAGCCGGCCCCCATAATTTTCAAAATCCATATACAAAGGAACAGCAGCATGCGCTTGCTAAAAGAATTGACCTTCGCCACCGCCCTTACCGCTGCAGCACTCTACAACATGGCGCCGGCCGAGGCCCACCATGCCATGATCGGCGACCTGATGATCGAGCATCCCTGGTCACGTGAAACCACGGCAAATGCCGATGTGGCCGCGGGTTTCATGTCCATCACCAACAATGGCAAGGAGGATGACAAGCTGATCAAGGCAACCGCCGAGATCAGCGATACGGTCCAGTTGCACAGCATGAAAATCGAGAATGATGTGATGACCATGTTTGAAATGAAGGATGGCATTGTCATTCCGGCGGGCCAGACCGTCGATCTGAAGCCGAAGTCGCTGCATGTGATGTTCATGAACATCAAGGCCCATCCAAAGATGGGTGATGAGTTCAAGGGCACCCTGACCTTCGAGAAGGCTGGAACCGTAGAAGTCGAGTTCGCGGTCGAAGCTGCTGATGCAGGCATGGAATGAGACGTATCCATGCACTTCGTATGGGCATCCTGGGATTGGCGGCCATCTTGGCCGCCAGCCTAGCCGTGCTCTACTTTCAAACCGGGGAGGAACGGCACAAACTGGTTTCCCTCGCTGATATTGGCGGGCCATTCCGGCTGGCTTCCAGCAATGGCGGAGTTGTTGACAGCAAGGAGCTGAAGGGCAAGCCTTATGGCGTGTTCTTTGGCTTCACCCATTGCCCGGAAGTCTGCCCGACGACCCTGTATGAAATGACCAAGGCGCTGACCGCCATTGGCGATAGGGGAAAGGACTTCCGGCTGTTCTTCATCACGGTTGACCCAGAGCGTGATACCGCTGCCATGCTGAAGGACTACCTCTCAAACTTCGATCCCCGCATTGAAGCCCTGGTGCCAACGCCCGACGAGCTAACCAGAGTAGCCAAGGAATTCCGCGCCATATACGAGAAAGTGCCGGGCAGTGACGGCGAATATACGATGAACCACACCGCGACCGTCTATCTCATGAACCGTGAGGGCAAACTCGCAAGCACGATCTCCTATGACGAAACGCCGGAAAACCGCATCGCAAAACTAGGCCAACTCTTAACTCGAGAATGGCTTTGGGTTTAAAGATAGCCCGTCAGGATGCCAACACCGGCAACCGCCATGGCGCCGCCGCCAACCTGCACGAAGCGTTGCGAGGAGCCGGATGCAAGACGGGCGATACCAAGCCCAAGTGCAATACCGCCCATATGCAGCAGCGCAGTTGCCAGCATGAATCCAAGGGCATAGCCCAGGCCGGAAGAATCCACCGGCATTTCAGCGCCATGGGCGTGGCCGTGAAACAGCGCGAAGAACCCGGCGAGGCCCATCGCCAGCGACGTTGGCATGGAGGTTTGAAGTGCAACCAAAGCGCCCAGCACAATGACCGACGTGGCGATCCCAAGCTCGACCAGCGGAAGTCCAATGCCGCTGATCCCCAGGATGCCGCCAACCGCCATCATGGCAACAAAACTGGCAGGCACCAGACAAAGCG
>JBAVOA010000492.1:0-2535 GCA_049691635.1 Aestuariivirga sp.
GCCTTCTTCAACGCGCAGCCGGTTGGCGCCAAGATCATCAGCCTGTTCAATGAAGGCGCCTTTGACGTCTGCACGCTGTTCTTTGCCGAATTCAAATCGGTGATCTCGCAGAAGCCCACGGCGCTGCAACTCATTCCGGCGGCGGTGGCGGGCGGCAAGGCTCCCGACCTCGGCGGGGCAATTTATGATGCAGAGCCTGATGAGGGTGAAATTCTGGCTGATCTCCTGCCGCGCAATATCGCGGTGCAGGTGTTCCGCGCGCTGCTCGAAAACGCGGCTTCCGAACAGGGCGCCCGGATGAGCGCCATGGACAGCGCCACGCGCAACGCCGGCGACATGATCAACAAGCTGTCGATCAAGTACAACCGCCAGCGCCAGGCCCAGATTACCAAAGAACTCATTGAAATCATTTCGGGCGCGGAAGCGCTGTAAGAGCTTAGAGAAGGACCACAGACATGGCGAAGAAAGCCGCATCAGCAAAATCCTCTGGCCAGCTTGTTGGCCGCATCACCCAGGTGACAGGCGCCGTCATCGACGTGCAGTTCGAGGGCGATCTGCCGCAGATTCTGAACGCGCTCGAAACCACCAACGGCGGCAACCGCCTGGTGCTCGAAGTGGCCCAGCATCTGGGCGAGAGCACGGTGCGCACCATCGCCATGGACTCGACTGAAGGCCTGGTGCGCGGCCAGGAAGTCTATGACACGGGCACCCCGATCATGGTTCCGGTGGGGGCCGAAACCCTTGGCCGCATCATGAACGTGATCGGCGAGCCGGTGGATGAAGCCGGCCCGATCAAGACCAAGCTGACCCGCGCCATCCACCAGGATGCGCCGAGCTTCGTCGAGCAATCGACGGAAGCGGAAATTCTGGTGACCGGCATCAAGGTTGTGGATTTGCTGGCTCCCTACGCCAAGGGCGGCAAGATCGGCCTGTTCGGCGGTGCCGGCGTCGGCAAGACGGTTCTGATCATGGAACTCATCAACAACGTGGCCAAGGCCCACGGCGGCTACTCGGTGTTCGCCGGCGTCGGCGAGCGCACCCGCGAAGGCAACGACCTCTACCATGAAATGATCGAATCGGGCGTGAACAAGAAGGGCGGCGGAGCAGGATCCAAGGCGGCACTTGTGTACGGCCAGATGAATGAACCACCGGGCGCCCGCGCCCGTGTTGCCCTTTCCGGCCTCACGGTGGCCGAGCATTTCCGCGACGAGGGCCAGGACGTGCTGTTCTTCGTGGACAACATCTTCCGCTTCACCCAGGCAGGTTCCGAAGTGTCGGCACTTCTTGGCCGTATTCCTTCGGCCGTGGGCTATCAGCCGACGCTCGCTACCGATATGGGCACCATGCAGGAGCGCATCACCACCACCCAGAAGGGCTCGATCACCTCGGTGCAGGCGATCTACGTGCCGGCCGACGACTTGACCGACCCGGCGCCTGCCACCTCCTTCGCCCACTTGGACGCAACGACGGTTCTGTCGCGCGGCATTGCCGAAAAGGGCATCTATCCTGCGGTGGACCCGCTCGATTCAACGTCCCGCATGCTGGATGCCCGCGTCATTGGCGAAGAGCATTACGACACGGCGCGCCGGGTGCAGCAGATTCTCCAGCGCTACAAGGCGCTGCAGGATATCATCGCCATTCTCGGCATGGATGAATTGTCGGAAGATGACAAGATTGCCGTGGCGCGGGCCCGCAAGATCGAACGCTTCCTGTCGCAGCCGTTCTTCGTGGCTGAAGTGTTCACTGGCTCGCCCGGCAAGCTGGTGCCACTGGCTGATACCATCAAGGGCTTCAAGGGCTTGTGTGACGGCGCCTACGACCATCTGCCGGAATCGGCCTTCTACATGGTGGGCAGCATCGAGGAAGCCATCGAAAAGGCCCAGCGCCTTGCCGCGGAAGCAGCGTAACGGCGATGGCTGGTCTTCATTTTGAACTGGTAAGCCCGGCGCGGCTTTTGTTCTCCGGCGAAGTGACATCGGTCACGCTGCCCGGGACCGAAGGCGACATGGGAATTTTTGCGGGCCACGCGCCAGTGCTCTCCACCCTGCGCCCCGGCGTTGTGGTGGTGACGAAGGAGGGTGGTGCCACCGACCGCATTTTCGTGCGCGGCGGTTTTGCCGAAGTCAATCCGCATGGGCTGACGCTGCTGGCCGAGACGGCCATTCCTTTGGCTGAACTTGACGCGGCAGCGCTCGCCCAGCAGGTCAAGAATGCGGAAGAGGATTTCGCCGATGCAACGGACGCCGAGTCCAAGCGCAAGGCCCAGGAAAATTTGGATCATCTGAAGGCGCTGCAAGGCGCACTTTGAGGTAACTCCGATCTGAGTTACAAAGGGCCGGCTATTTGCTGGCCTTTTTGTTTGGAGATGGGCTGATGCTGATCCTGGATTTGCTCAATGTTGTGGTGGTACTTGCTGGATTAAGGACTTACAACATTCCATCCCACAGCAATGCTCCGGGCATTCTGGCTGGAGACCGGTTGCTCGTATCAACCTTCTCCTATGGACCTGGTATCACGCCGCAACTGGGTGATATG
>JBAVOA010000493.1:0-6468 GCA_049691635.1 Aestuariivirga sp.
GATCGCCGCTTTCTCCGCCAGCATCCATCCGTGGTCATTTTCCTGCCACGTATCCTGCGCGCCCCCGAGCACAAAAAGAAAATCATAGGGGGCGAGACTGGGAATTTCCTGGCCCTCCCACAGCCGCACCATCTCGGGGACGATGCCATCCTCGGCAAAAAAATCCAGGAACCGGCCCGGGTGGTCATAATTCATGTGTTGAAAGACAAGTGCGCGCTTCATTCAAACCCTATCTCACCGGAAGCTGTACCAGGTCTTTTGCCCTGCACTGCTGTGCTTCGTTCACTCCGCAGGCAGCAAAACTGCCCGCCTTGTTAACACAAACCCGAAGCTCCGAAAGGCGCGCCTGCCCCTTTGCATTGCCGCATTGCACCGACAACATGTCCGCAGTCAATGCGGTGTTGGTTTTCACAAAATCGGTCACCAGCTGTTCCGGCGAAACGGTAATAGGCGCTTGCGGGGACAGGTAACGTGCAGGAATCCGCAAAGCCCTGAAAAGCTGTTCCACGGTGTTGAAATAGGCCTCCTGCGAGAGTCCGGAACAGCTCCCGTGTTTTTTCCATTCGTGAATGATGAGTTTCTTGGACGGCATCACAGCCATCGCATCATCAATCACCCTCTGCGGAAGCCAGTCTTCTCTCGAGTCGCAAAATTCCGGCCAGCCTTTTGTATATTGCGGCCAGAGTCCGTGAACCACAAAGGCAAAACGGCGTCCCGGTGCACATTGCTGATGATCATTTTGCCCCGCTTCTCCCGCGCAATAGCTTGGCGACCAGGACAGCGACAGGACATAGTAATCAAACTGTCCAGGCCTCGGGGCCTTCGCATCCGCTGCCACAACCAGTAAAAGGATTATTTCGCAGGCAGCGAGGATTGCGCAAATAAAAGTGGCGATGAGCTTGAGCGGGCTTCTGGGCATGTCTGGGCAATAGTCTTCCATGTCGGATTATTGAGATTCATTTCACAACGGGCAAGTTTGCCAAACAGGCACAGCACTTCCCCCTGGGAATATTGCCTGTTATTGGCCCGGCAATAGCAATTTTTGTGGGCTTGATCAGCAGCATAGACATTCCCCCCCATGAATGGCAGGGCACATACGAAGTATAACAACTTTACCCCATTGTCAGATCAACTGCAGCTCAATGGCCTGAGGCCCCCGGCCCTGGGCATCGTCCTGAACATCAAAGCTGATTTTCGTGCCTTCATTCAGTTCCGGAATTCCCGATTTCTGGACAGCCGTAATATGCACAAAAATATCCTTGCCGCCGCCTTCCGGAGTAACAAAACCATAGCCTTTTGCCTGATTGAAGAATTTTACCGTGCCATTCCTGCGCATGAAAAGAAGGCTCCCATCCTGATCACCGTCTGGGAGGAATATGCGTCACGAATGGCTTGGCAGCAAGGGGGGGCCTCGCTGGCGCCGTTTCGGCCTTGCTTTTTACAGACGGTTCACTCAAGTTGAGAAACTTGCGTTTGGGGAGGCTCACTTGAATAAAAGAGCGTTGCTGGTTCTAGGGTCGGTTTTGGCAGCAAGCGTCCTCGGCAATAGTACCTTCGCCAAGCCAAACCAGACAACCAACTATGTCTACTACCCAATTTCCGGCAATACCCCAGCCGCGATTTACGCGACCCTCGTCAAACGCGGGCCTCGCGTGGGCGGTGTGAAGGCCTATGCCGCGACAACGGCCGTGTCTTCCCAGTCAGGCCAATTGGTACAGGGCCAGAATTGCACCCTGGAACAATACCGGTTCAAGATCGACTTCACGATCAAGTTGCCCAAGCTGAGAAATGAAGCGGCACTGACAGGAACCACGAAAACCGATTGGAACAAATTTTCCAGTTTTCTCAAAATCCACGAGGAGACCCATCGCAGCATCTGGTTGGCTTGCGCTTCCGAATTGGAAGCCAAAGTCAAAGCCGTCCAGGCCAAGTCGTGTGCGGAGTTAAACGATAAATCCACCAAGCTCTGGGAGCAGATGAGGACGTCCTGCGCCAAGAAACAGGATGCATTCGATGTGGCAGAACAGGCGCGGCTCTTGCGTCACCCATTTGTAAGGCTCGTGCTTTCGCAAGGAGCCAAGACGACCACCGCGCTAGTGATCCCAAAGAAGAAATAGAAACCGGATCAGAGAACCCGCCCCGCCACGGCGTCCAGTTTTCTCAACACAACGGGATCACGGAATTCCTTTGCCGTCATGATGGCATGTTCCAGCGCCTGGTCCGATCCAATTGGGCACGGCGGATGCTCCCGGGGAAAATCCTTGGCAAGGCGTAAGACAAGCCTCTTCGCATTCCCCGAATTCGCTTTCATGACTGCAATGACTTTGGCCACATTGACCGTGCCATGGCTCTCGTGCCAGGAGTCAAAATCCGTGACCATCGCCACTGTGCAGTAACAAATTTCGGCCTCCCGCGCGAGCTTGGCTTCGGGCATGTTGGTCATGCCAATGACGCTGGCGCCCCACGACCTGTAAAGTTGGGATTCAGCGAGGGTTGAGAATTGCGGACCTTCCATAACCACATAGGTGCCGCCCCTGACAAAGGGCAGGTTTTCTGCCGCCAGTGCCGCTGCGGCGGCATCCAGCAAGAGCGGTGAAACCGGATGGGAAAATGGCACGTGGCCGACGCAACCTGTCCCAAAGAATGATTTCTCCCGCGCAAACGTCCGGTCGATGAACTGGTCAACGAGCACAAACATGCCCGGCGGCAGCTCTTCCTTCAAGGAGCCCACGGCCGACAGGGAGACAATATCAGTCACCCCTAGTCGTTTCATGGCATCGATGTTAGCGCGATAGTTTATGGTGGTAGGCGAGTAAACATGCCCCCTGCCATGGCGGGGAAGAAAGACAACGGGCAAACCTCCGATCTCGCCACAACGCAGCTGGTCCGAGGGCTGACCCCACGGGCCGGGCACGGTTTTCCACTCCGCCCGTTCGATGGGAAGGTCATAGACACCGGAACCGCCGATAATCCCGAGCACCGACTTGGTCATCTCATCCCCTCAAAGCAAAATGGCCCAGCACGAGGCCGGGCCAATTATTGATCACAATGCAACCAGGCTCAATGCAGGTCGCGCCAGATCTTCTTTTTCACAAAATATAGGAGCGAGGAAAGGATAGCCAGAAAGATCATGACCATGAAACCAAGACTCTTGCGTTCCTCCATCTTGGGCTCGGCCGTCCAGGCCAGAAATGCCGAAACATCCCGTGCCATGTCGTCAACCGTGTTGGGCGCGCCATCGTCAAAAGTGACCTGTCCGTCGGTCAGCGGCGGTGCCATCGAGATAAAATGGCCGTTGGCAAAATAGGGATTGTAGTATTTTCCTTCCGGCATTTCCTTTTTGATTTCTTCCGACGGCTCCTCGAAGCCCGTCAACACTGAATAGACGTACTGCGGTCCGCCAATGCCATTGGCGAGTTGATTAAAAGTTCCGTACCAACCTGGCCGGAATTTGGTGACCAACGAGAGGTCGGGAGGAATGGCTCCGCCATTGGCGCTGGCAGCCGCCTGTTCATTGGCAAACGGTGACGGAAACCGGTCAGAAGGCAATCCCGGACGATCGAACATTTCGCCGGTGGAATCGGGTCCATCCCGCATTGTGAAGGTCGCAGCAAGTGTCTTGACCTGCTCAACGCTGAAGCCCGGGCCGCCATGCTCGCTGAGATTTCGGAAGGAAACCAGCCTCATGGAATGGCAATTCGAACAGACTTCCTTCTAAACCTTGTAGCCACGCTGCAGCTGCGCCTTGTCAAAGGTGCCGAAAGGCCCTTCGAACGAATAGGAAATGTCCTTGGCATTCTTCTGACCTTCAGCAGCGGCCAAACCAGTCAGAAGTAGAAGTCCGGCACCTGTGGTTGCGAGTGTTTTGAGTATTTTTTTCATCTTTTTCCCCAAATCACTCAGCTGGCGCCAAAGGCTTTTTCTTTGCCAGCACTGCATCCGATATTGATGAGGGCAAAGGCCTCGGAGTCTCCAGAAGACCGAGCAAAGGCAAGATCACAATAAAATGGATAAAGTAATAGGCAGTCAGAATGCGTGACCAGAACACATAGCTGCCCTCGGCCGGCTTGGAGCCGAGGTAGCCCAAACCTACGCAAACCAGGGCGAACACCCAGAAGAATTGCTTGAATATCGGCCGATAAGTGCCCGAGCGCACCCGTGATGTGTCAAGCCATGGCAACACGAAGAGAATCAGGATTGAGCCGAACATGGCCACCACGCCGCCAAGCTTGTTAGGGATAGCCCGCAGGATTGCGTAGAATGGCAGGTAATACCATTCAGGAACAATATGCGCGGGTGTTACCAAAGGATTGGCCGGCAGGTAGTTGATAGCATGTCCAAGATAATTCGGCGCAAAGAAGGTGAAGGCCGAAAACAGCATCATGAAAACGGCAATCGCAAAGGCGTCTTTCATTGTGTAATAGGGATGGAAAGATATCGTATCCTGCGAACTCTTGACATTGACGCCCGTGGGATTGCCATTTCCCGGCACGTGCAGCGCCCAGATATGGAGGCCTACCAATCCCGCCAAAACAAACGGCAAGAGGTAATGCAGTGAGAAGAAGCGGTTCAGCGTTGGATTATCAATCGAATAGCCTCCCCACAGCCAGGTTGTCACGGACTCACCGACAAACGGAATAGCTGAGAACAGGTTGGTGATAACTTTTGCACCCCAGAAGCTCATCTGGCCCCAGGGCAAAACGTAACCCATGAAGGCTGTCGCCATCATCACGAGATAGATCAGTACGCCGATCATCCACAAGATTTCGCGGGGGGCTTTGTAAGATCCAAAATACATGCCTTTGAAAATATGAATATAGACCGCGATGAAGAACATTGATGCGCCGTTGGAATGAAGGTAGCGCAGCAGCCAGCCGGAATTCACATCGCGCATGATATGTTCGACAGAGTTGAATGCCATATCGACATGGGCGGTGTAGTGCATGGCCAACACAATGCCCGTAATCAGCTGGACCACCAGCATGATGGCCAGAATGCCTCCGAAAGCCCACCAGTAATTGAGGTTCTTCGGCGTCGGGAAATCCATGAGCTGGCTTTGTAGCAGCTCCATGATCGGAAGCCGCTCATGCATCCATTTGCCAAAGGCACTCTTCGGTTGATAATTCGACGGACCACTCATAAATCTTGCCCCTGATTAACCGATGAGAATTCTTGTGTCGGAAAGATATTCATATTTTGGCACGGGCAGGTTTTGCCCAGCCGGACCTTTGCGCACCCGTCCGGCCGTATCATACTGCGAACCATGGCACGGGCAGAACCAGCCGCCGGATTTGGCATTGCCTTCAATCACGCCGAAGTCTCCCGAGTTGCCAATCGGCACACACCCGAGATGCGTACAAACCCCCATCATGACGAGAAAACCTTCTTTGCCGCCGACAACGCGATTTTCATCGCTGGCAACATCGCCATCTTTCACATTGGCGCTGCGTGCGTTGGAATCGATAAGTTCCTCGATCTTGACCGACTTTGCCAATTCGATCTCTTTGGCCGTGCGGTGGCGGATGAAAACCGGATTTCCACGCCACTTCAGGGTTATCTCCTGGCCTTCAGCAATCGGTGTCAAGTCGACTTCGATCGTCGCCATTGCCAGCACCGAAGCGTCAGGATTCATCTGGTTTATGAAAGGCCAGGCCGTCAGCGCTGCGCCAACTGCCGCCACTGCCCCGGTCGCTATGAAAAGAAAATCCCGCCGATTTACATCCGCATGTACCGCTGTGGACACGTTTTTGTTCCCTCGTGTTGCCGCTGGCGCCGAAAAAGGGGAAACCCGTTTGGCACACTAACTCTGGCGGTTTTGGCATTGGCCACGATAGTTGTCTAGCCATGAGTTGTCGCAGCGGCACATCGCTTTGCTCCCCCCGGCCACATCAGCTAAAAGCCCAAAATCATGATCGAAATAGCTCTTTTCCAGCCGGATATTGCCCCCAACGCCGCAACCATCATCCGCATGGCCGCCTGCCTGGGCCTCAAAGTCACAATTATTGAACCGGCAGGCTTTGCCTGGACTGATTCTTCCTTCCGGCGGGCCGGCATGGATTATCTCGACCGGGCAGCGGTGCGAAGGTCGCCGTCCTGGCAGGCTTTCTGCGCCGAAACCCGGGACCGCCGCTTAGTGCTGCTGTCGACCAAAGCCGAGATGCCCTACTCCCGGTTTGCTTTCGCCGGTGACGACATCATCCTGATGGGACAGGAAAGTTCCGGCGTACCGGAAGAGGTCCATGAGGCAGTGGACGCCCGTATCCTGATCCCCATGAAAACAGGCGAGCGGTCTCTCAATGTGAGCCTGGCATGCGCCATGGTGACCGGTGAGGCGCTCCGCCAAACCGCTGGATTTACCGGTGCCTGAGCCCTATTGAGGAAATCACAATGCAAAATGTCGAAACCCAAAAGACAAACTCCCAGCTCTGGTTTGAAGGCCTGCGGGACAAAATAGTTGCAGAATTCGAG
>JBAVOA010000494.1:0-5431 GCA_049691635.1 Aestuariivirga sp.
CGCCGCCGATCTTGGCTTTCGTTTCCGGACACTCCAGGCCCAGGCCGATTTCATCACCCGTCTCGATGCAAGGCACTTGCGCGAACGCCCAACCTTGCGAGTTGTGAATCCGATGGACGGCAGGCCGCGCCACGGCATGTTCCTTGGCACCGGAGCCGCCTCGGAAGCCACCCTGTTTTGCCAGCGCGCCTTCAACGCCAGAGGTGTGAAAGGAAATTGGGCGACCTTCGCGACATTGGCGAGTGCCGCAGGTCGCACGATCTTCACCCGTCCCAATCCCCATGATATCACCCGCTTCGACCGGCCCTTTCCCATCGTGGTCGGCAGTGAGGGCAGAACATTCAGCACCGGCCCCCAGTTGCTGATGCTGTCTACCACCCTAGAAAAACTGATCCTTGGGGCAAGGCCTTTCTGGGGGCAGAAACAAGGCCCGATCCGCACCTCGGTGTTCCCCTATCCCGTGCCCAGCCTTCCCCGTTGGCTCCTGCCCATCATGTATGCCGGCGAGAACCGGAAAATGCCGGATGGGGCCGTGAGTTTCTCCAGTGCCAGACTAGAGATTTCCTGTCCCGCCAGCTATGTGATTGACGGCGAATTCATTGAAGGCCCTTTAACAGGGCCTTTGCAGGTGGAAACCGGGCCGGTTTTCACCTATCTATGCGGGTGATGAAGCCGTCGTCAAACAATCTGGAAGAATTCTGCAGCACCTCGCTTGCCCGCGAGGTGCCGGCGGAACTTCGCACTATGGCGGATTTTTTGCGCGCGAAGCATAAAGGAGCCGTGACAATACTTGCTTATGGCTCCTGCCTTCGCGGTATGGCCGTCGCTGACACGCTGATGGATTTCTATGTTCTCACGGAAACGCTGGAAGCTGTGAGCTCAAATGTCATAAGCCGTCTTGCCTGCGCGGTCATTCCGCCCAATGTCTATTACGCCGAGATACAATCCGGAAAACAAAGTCTGCGGGCGAAGTATGCAGTTCTGCCGTTGTCCCTCTTTGCCCGCTGGATGAAACCCGATACTGGCAATCCTTACTTCTGGGCGCGCTTTTCCCAACCTTCCGCCTTGCTCTTCGCCCGCGATGGGCAAGCAAGGCAGAATGTGGTCACAGCAATTGCCAACGCCCTGCGAACGAGTTTTGCCAATGCAAAGGCCCTGTCAGCGGATCCGGATCCCCTTGTCATCTGGGCCAAGGGTTTCGACGCAACTTACAATTCCGAATTTCGCTCCGAGAAATCCAGCCGCGCCGCCCATATTGTTTCCGAGTCAATCGACTATTACCAGGAGGCGACAAAGCTTCTGGCTTCAGAAACGCCAATCCACGCCAATCAATCCTGGCGCAGGCTCGCGGGCAAATGCTGGTCGGTCCTGCGCCTCTGCAAGGCCGCCTTCACCTTTCAGGGCGGTGCCGATTACATCGTCTGGAAAATCGAACGTCACTCGGGCGAAAAGATCGTTCTCACCGAATGGCAAAGGAAACACCCCATCATCGCCGGACTGCTCCTGCTTCCCGCCACGCTGCGCAGGGGTGCGATCCGCTAGGCCGCGGCCTTGCTCGCCACGACTTTACCAAATAGGGCAATGATCTGGTCAATGTCATCAAAGCTGTGGGCCGCCGATACCGAACAGCGGAGTAGGAACAGCTTGTTCGGCGTCCCCGGCGGCAGCGCGATGTTCACATAAACGCCTGCCTGCAGCAGGGCATTCCACATGGCAATGGTCGAAACTTCATCGGCGCACTTGACCGCAATAACCGGGCTCACCGTATCACAGCCCATGTTGAGGCCCAGCCCCTTGAAGCCGGCAAAGAGCCGCGCCGAATTGGCCCGCAGCCGCTCCCGGCGTTCCGGTTCGGCGGCCAGCTTCCTGATCGCGGCAAGCGATGTTGCAATAGAGGCGGGCGACGACGAGGCGGTGAACATATAGGGCCGCATGGCGTAGCGCAGCGTTTCAAACAGCGGATGGTTACCCGCGCCAAACCCGCCGATGGCGCCCACGCTCTTGGAGAATGTGCCGACAATGAAATCGATGTCATCCTCAAGACCAACCTCATCGGCAAGACCGCGTCCGTGGGGCCCAAGCACGCCGAAGGAGTGGGCCTCGTCGGCAAGAAGCTGGAACCCATGCTTCTTCTTCACTTCAACGAAATCATACAGTGGCGCGCGGTCGCCCAGCATGGAGTAGATGCCTTCGACCACTACAAGCCGCCCGCCCTCTTCCCCTTCCGAGCGGGTCAGCCGCTTGTCGAGATCGGCCGCGTCATTGTGGCGGAAGCGCACCAGTTTCGCGCCAGACAGGGTACAGCCGTCATAGATGGAGGAGTGCGAGTCCGCGTCGAGGAAAATCGTGTCCTTCGGTCCGGCAAGGCCCGACATCATGCCGAGATTGGCCTGATAGCCCGTGGTGAAGACGATGCAATGCTTGCGCTCCAGGAACTTCGCAAGCTCGGTTTCAAGCTCCTTGTGCAGAGCATAGCTGCCATTGGCGATGCGCGAGCCGGTGGTGCCCGTGCCAAATTCCGCCATCGCCTGCTGCCCGGCCTTGATGCAATCGGCATCAAAGGTGATGCCCATATAATTGTTGGTGCCCGCAAGGATCGTCTCGCGCCCGTTGATCATGGCCCGTGTCGGCGAGAGCATCCTGTCGTTGGTGAGGCCGACCGCATTCACCCCCATGGCCATCATGCGGGCGTGGCGTTCGGCAATTGTCTTGTGCTTGTCCAGCAGATCAATCATGGGTATCAGGCCTTTTTTACACGCGCTTCCACAACAGACGCGAGATCGCCGATACTGTGCGTTTCAGATACAACATTCAACGGGATTTCTATATCAAAATGATCCTCGACTTCCATGACAAAATCCATCACCGCAACCGAATCGATATTGAGGTCGGCGGAAATTTCCGTGTCCGGCGAAAGCACCTTGCCGGTGGAATTGAACGGCTCCAGCAATTTGCAGATCTGGTCGATGGTGTCCTGTGATGCGGTCATAAATAACTCTTAAGCTGCCATCTTGCCATTGTTGAATCGCTGCGGCAGCCATTGCTCCCGGCGATACCAAGCAAGCGCGGTAGAAAACCCCTTGGCGAAATCAATTGGCTCCTTCAGCGGCCAGCCTTCGCCGCGCGCTACCCAATCGGCAAAATAGAGCTGCTGGATCTTGTCACGGGAAACAAAGGGAAGCCTGCCCGTAGTTTTCCCAAAAGCCTCAACCATGACGGCAACCGTCATCGCAACAGGCTTCGGCAGAAAGACGGGCGTTATGCCTCTTTGTTCGGTGACGGAGGCAATATGTGCCATTTCTTTCCAGCTATAGCCCCGAGGCTTTCCGTCGCTGAGTTCAACGACACCGGTGCGTGTAGCCTCGGCGGCCTCGACGATCATGCGGGCCAGATCATCCACATAGACCAGCGAGAACCGCGACGCGCTGTTGCCCGGAATGACCGCGAATGGCTGGGTGAGTGCCCGCAGCAAGGGGAAGGTTCCCCGGTCGCCGGGCCCATACACCGCAGGCGGGCGCAACAGGACAACCGACATTCTGGAACTGAATTTTTCGACCGCAATTTCCCCCGCCCGCTTGCTGGCGCCATAGATGGAAAGCTCCGGCTCGCGCGCCGCAAGCGACGAGATATGGACAAAGCGCGCAACCCCATTGCCTGCCGCGGCTTCGGCAACCGCCCGCGAGCCCTGCTCGTTGGCCGCAAAATAGTGCTCCCGCGACAAAGCCCCGATCACCCCTGCAATGTGAATGACAACATCCGCGCGCCTGGTCAGGTCATCGAGCGCGGCAGGGTCCGCGAGGCCGCCCTGCACCTGGCGCAGTTCCGGCGCCAGATTGGCCCGCGCCGGATCGCGTACCAGCACCGACACATCGCCATGCCTCGCCTTCAAGGCCGATACGACAGCGCGGCCAACAAAACCCGTGGCTCCAGTAAGGGCAATTTTCAATGGCATGGCAGTCTTCGTTTGGTTTATTGGGCAGCTGCCAGAAATACGGCCGCTCCCGGTGACCTCTGGGCAATCCCGGCGAACTCGCCCGCCAGATATTTCTGTTTGGCGCCGGCCCGCGAAAGCTTGCCGGATGAGGTAAACGGCAGGCTCTTTGGCGGCACCAAAATCACCGCGCACTCAACCCCGGCACTGTGATGCACCACGGCGGAAACTTCCCGCCGCAGTTTTTCAATCTCGGCATCGCCGGTGGCGCGGCACTGCACCAGCACAACGACATCATCATCGCCGTCTTCGCCTTCAACCGCGAAGGCCGCGACATCGCCGGACTTGAGGGGCTCCACCTGCTCGGCCGCCCATTCAATGTCCTGCGGCCAGATATTGCGGCCATTATGCAGGATCAGATCCTTGGCGCGGCCAGTGATGACGATTTCACCATCCAGCATATAGCCCATGTCGCCGGTGGCCAGAAATCCGTCAGCGGCAATCACCGCGTCGGTCGCCTGCGCATTGTGATAGTAACCCGACATCAAGCTCGGCCCGCTCACAAAGATATGGCCAATTTCGCGGTCGCCCCGCACCGCCCCCAAATCGTCACGAACCACCACGTCATGGCCAGGCAGCGGCTTGCCGCAAACCACAAAACTGCGCACCGCATCCTCGTCCTGGGTTTCGGTTGCGGGAATGGCGCGGCCCGAATTCTTGTAGGAAAACTTGTCGATCGTATCGATGCGGATGGGCTGCGAAACATCGCTGAAGGAAACTGCCAGGGTGGATTCCGCCATGCCATAGCTCGGCATGAAAGCGTTATGGTCAAACCCCGCAACCGAAAGCGTATCGCCGAACTGCTTGAGCACATCGGCGCGCACCATGTCGCCGCCAATGCCGGCGGCCCGCCAATTGCTGAGATCAAGCGTCACTGCTTCGCCATTGATGCGCCGCGCCGCAAGGTCGTAGCCAAAGCTCGGCGAATAGGAAACCGTTGAGCGGTTCTCCGACATGAGCCGCAGCCACAGGGCGGGCCTGCGGGCAAATGAGGGGGTGGAAATGTAATCGACAGAAACCTGTCCCATCACCGGTGCCAGACAGAAGCCGACGAGCCCCATGTCGTGATAGAGCGGCAGCCAGGAAAACGCCCGGTCGCTCTTGGTAATCCGCAGGCCATCGCGCAGGATGCCTTGCGTATTTGCCATGATGGCTTTCTGCGTGATCAGGACACCCTTGGGGTCCGAGGTGGAACCGGATGAATACTGGATATAGGCCACATCGCCGGGGCCGAAGGAGTCAAGCTTGGTCAGCGTCTCCGGCAGCCCCTGCAGCGTCTCATGGGTCAAAACAGTCTCAACCCCTGCCCCGGCAGCGCCAGCCAGGATATGGCTTTCGAGATCGGACGAGGTCACCACGGCGCAGGCCGCGGCAGCGTGCAGCATGCCCGTCACGCGCTCCACATAGGCATCCCGCCCGCCGATATACATGGTGTAGGGC
>JBAVOA010000495.1:0-7460 GCA_049691635.1 Aestuariivirga sp.
GTTTCTTACGCCGCGTGGCGGACGGCTTTGCGCGCGCCTTGCACGTCATCCTATAGGAGCGGCAGATATTGCGATCCATTTGATTGAGGAATTTTGTGAGGCCGTTGGGCTGGGCCGCAATTCCGCCGCCTGAATCGAACGTGGTCAGAACTGCAGCCAAAATCATGATGGTGGCGAGCTTGCCCATGAGTCCTCGAGTTTCCATTGAATAAAAACTGTTCACAGTGGCAAAGGTTCCCTCAAATTGTGGCTTCTAAGGGATACGATGATCCGGGGCAACCCAGCCGGAAGGATGATTGCCCCCGCCGCATCCCCTTGTTACAGTCGGGAGTAACTCATTTCCTGGGGCTCCATGTTCAAGAAGATCCTGATTGCCAATCGCGGTGAAATTGCCTGCCGCGTGATCAAGACTGCCCGCAAAATGGGGATCGCCACGGTTGCTGTCTATTCCGAAGCCGATGCCCGCGCCCTGCATGTGGAAATGGCCGATGAGAAAGTGAACATCGGTCCGCCCCAGGCCGCCCAATCCTATCTGATGATTGAAAAGATTATTGCGGCCTGCAAGGCGACGGGCGCCGAGGCCGTGCACCCGGGCTATGGGTTTCTCTCGGAGCGGTCTGCCTTCCCAAAGGCGCTGACCGAAGCAGGCATCGTCTTTATCGGTCCCAATGCGGCAGCCATTGACGCCATGGGCGACAAGATCGAGTCCAAGAAAGCGGCCTCCGCGGCAGGCGTCTCCACCGTCCCGGGGCATATGGGCATCATCGAAACCGAAGACGAGGCAGTTAAGATTGCCGAAGGCATTGGCTTCCCCGTGATGATCAAGGCCTCCGCTGGCGGAGGCGGCAAGGGCATGCGCGTGGCCAATTCGGCTTCCGAAGTCCGGGACGGTTACGCGCGCGCCAAATCAGAAGCGAAATCAAGCTTCGGCGATGATCGGGTGTTTATCGAAAAATTCATCGTGAACCCGCGTCACATCGAAATTCAAGTTCTGGGCGACAAGCATGGCAACGTTATCTATCTGGGTGAGCGCGAATGCTCAATCCAGCGCCGCAACCAAAAGGTGGTCGAGGAAGCACCTTCACCCCTGCTTGATCCCAAGACCCGGAAACTCATGGGCGAGCAGGCTGTGGCACTTGCCAAGGCTGTCAACTATGACAGCGCCGGCACGGTGGAATTTGTGGCCGGCCAGGACCGGTCATTCTTTTTTCTTGAAATGAACACGCGCCTCCAGGTCGAACATCCGGTGACCGAGCTTGTCACAGGCGTGGACCTGGTGGAGCAGATGATCCGCGTAGCCTGCGGTGAAAAACTGGCGTTGCGTCAGGCCGACGTGAAATTGAACGGCTGGGCTGTGGAAAGTCGCATTTACGCTGAGGATCCCTACCGGAATTTCCTGCCTTCAACAGGACGTCTTGTCAAATATCGCCCGCCTACGGAGCAAATTAAAGATGACGTCACACTGCGCAATGATACGGGCGTGTTTGAGGGCGGCGAAATTTCCATCTGGTATGATCCGATGATTGCCAAGCTCTGCACCCACGCACCCACCCGGGCCGAAGCCATTGCCGCCATGGCCCAGGGACTCGACGCTTTCTACATCGACGGCATTCAGCACAATGTGCCCTTTGTGTCTGCCATCATGGGCAACCCGCGCTGGCGGGAAGGGACACTTTCAACCGGCTTCATCGCCGAGGAGTTCCCCGATGGTTTCAAGGGAAATCCAGTAACCCCTGAGCTGGCTGACCGGCTGACCACGGTGGCCTGCGTGCTTGATCACGTGGAGAACCGCCGCAAACGCAAGATCAGTGGCCAGATGAATGGCCGCGCCGTGAAGTTTTCAAGGCAACGCTGCGTCAGGCTGGGCGAAACCTGGCATGACGTCGAGGTGATCCATGAAACTGAGCGCCTTATCCAGGTCATGCATCCCGGTGAGCGCGGTGAACGCGCCATTGTCAGCCAATGGACCCCTGGCAAACCCATCTGGCACGGTTTCATTGATGGCGAAGAAATTACCGTTCAGGTGCGCCGTATTTCGAATGGTTACCGGCTCAGCCATCGCGGCGTGAGCATTGACGCCCATGTCTACACACCGCGCGAAGCCGAACTTGTGAAGTTGATGCCAAAGAAAGTGGCGCCTGATACCTCCAAGAAGCTTCTTTGTCCCATGCCGGGATTGGTCGTCGCCTTGCACGTGGGCGAGGGGGCCGAGGTTAAGGCAGGCGATGCGCTAGCCATTGTCGAGGCCATGAAAATGGAAAACATCCTTCGGGCCGAGCGCGATGGAACGGTGAAGAAAATCAACGCCAAACCGGGAGACAGCCTGAGCGTTGACGCGGTGATCATGGAATTCGTCTGACACCAAAGATGTCCTGAAAGGACTTCTTCAGTGCCACGTCAGCATCGGCCAATGTGATCGGCAAGCCAAGATCAACCAGACTCGTAACGCCATGTTCTCGGACACCACAAGGTACGATGCCCTCAAAATGGCTGAGATCGGGATCGACGTTCAGGCTGATCCCGTGAAAGCTGACCCAATGGCGCAGCCTTATGCCGATGGCTGCAATCTTGTCCTCGCGGTTCTCGCGCCTGACCCAGACGCCAACGCGGTCC
Source organism: Aestuariivirga sp. (assembly GCA_049691635.1). Classification (GTDB taxonomy): domain Bacteria; phylum Pseudomonadota; class Alphaproteobacteria; order Rhizobiales; family Aestuariivirgaceae; genus Aestuariivirga. The sequence goes on from JBAVOA010000495.1 coordinate 2,614, forward strand.
TCGCGCCGCTCGCCCTTCACATTGAAAGTCGCAAGCGTGGAAATCAGCCATTCTTCCAGGCCCGCCACATAGGCGCGCACATCCTGTCCACGCTGTTTCAGATCAAGCATGACATAGGCTACCCGCTGTCCCGGGCCATGATAGGTGTATTGCCCGCCGCGTCCCGTGTGGTGAACCGGAAAGCGGGCCGGAGAAATAAGATCGCTGTCCTTGGCCGAGGTGCCCGCCGTGTAAAGGGGAGGGTGTTCCAGCAACCACACCAGCTCATGGGCGTTGCCCTTCGCAATGGCCTCGACTTCGCTTTCCATGCGCGCCACCGCTACGTCGTAGGCAACGGGTTTGGCTGCTATTTCCCAATGTACGGGAGCGGCGCTTTGCAATTTCGGTTGAAGGGCGAGGCGGGACGTCATCCCCCGCCTTTTCCCAATTTCGACAATCAAACGCAAGCAGTGTAACTTCCGGCGACTCAAGGGCTTATGGGGAAACGATGGACGGTTTTGGATTTCTGGTTTCGGTTGGCGCCTTCATAATGGCGCTCGTTGCCCTCAACAAAATCTCGCGGCTGGATACAACAATTGCCCAGCTTAAATTGCAATTAGGGAAATTTTCCGATGAGTTGTTGCGCCTGCGGCAAAGCCCGCCGGTAGAGCCAAAGGTTGAAGTTAAAAAAACAAAACGGCCGGCGGCGGCTGCGAAAAGCTCCGAACCTGCTTTGGTTGAAACACCAGCACCAGAGCCCGTGGTTGCAATCGCCAAATATCCAGAACCCGCAACTTCAGAAATTCCAACCCCCAAGAAAACCCAGGCTCCCGAGCGTGATATGGAGCAGGCCCTGGCATCCCGCTGGTTTGTCTGGATTGGTGGCATAGCGATTGCCATCGGGGGCCTGCTCTTTGTCAAGTATGCCTATGACAACGGCTTTATTTCGCCACCCTTGCAGATCTTCCTTGGCCTGCTCCTGGGCGCGGGCCTGGTCTTCGCGGGCGATAGATTGAATAGCAAAACACCTGTCACGGATGAGCCCGACTATGTGCCCGCCGCACTTTCAGCCGCCGGTCTCGCTACGGCCTTTGCCAGCATCTACGCGGCCTATGCCTTGTATGAACTGGTAGGGGCCACGGCGGACTTCGTTGGACTGGCGCTGTTGGGACTTGGCGCACTGGCGCTCGCCCTGCGGCAAGGGCCGCTGATCGCCGCCCTTGGCCTTGTTGGGTCCTATGCAACCCCCATGATGATTTCCACGCCGGATCCGTCGGCCTGGGGCTTCTTTCCCTATCTCCTGGTCATCCTGGGTGCGAGCTTTGCCGTCCTGCGCAAACGCCCGTGGTGGTGGCTTGGTTATGCCAGCATTGCCGGCTCGGCCCTGTGGTCATTCCTGTGGCTTGGCGGCCCTTTCGAAACAGCCGATATCGTTCCCATCGGGCTGTTTGCCATCGGCATCGGCGCAGTTTCGCTCTTTGCGAGCAAAGGCCGGAGCATCCTTGATAGCAATACGGGATCACTCCTGGACCCGCTGGCCATGACGGAGCCCTTGAGAATCGTTGCCGTTGGCGTGGTTGCAGGCGCCCTGATTCTGGCAGCACTTGTGTTGAAAGGCGATCATGCCGGTTCAGCCCTCCTGCTGTTTTTCCTCGGCATGGCTGCCATCTCAACGTTGTCATGGTTCAAGCAGGGCAGCACGTTCGCCGCCCTTGCATCGGGGTTCTTGTCATTCCTGGTCTTGATGGTCTGGCAACAGGCGGCTTTCACCGAATGGGCCATGGATGAGCGTGGCCTTTGGTCAAGCGTTCTGGGAGGCGAAGCGCAGCCCTTTCTTCGCTGGATGCTGGCCGCCGGTGCCGCCTTTGCAACGCTTGGCCTTGCCGGTGTCTTCAGGAAAAAGCCACCTGTCGTCTGGAGCGTCCTCGCAGCGGGTTCATCGGTTCTATTCCTGATGGGCGCATGGGGCAGGGTGGATGGCTTGCTCGCAGACACAACGTGGGCATTGCTTGCGGTGCTCGCCGCAGCCATCCTCTTGGCGGCCGTCTGGTCCCGTCGCGAAAGCAATTCCGTGCCCGTTGACAATCTCGCCGCTGGTATTCTGTCTATTGGCAGTGCTGGCCTTTTGCTCTTTGCCGAAGATCGCATGCTTGACAGCGTCTGGCTCACCATTGGCATTGCGGTCCTGGCGTCAGCCTACGCATTTTCCACCAGGCTGCTTACCGTGAATTTGCTGGGCACCATTGCAGCAGCTTTGGGTTCGTTCACGGCGCTTCGCCTGTTCCTGTCGCGCGAACTCTGGGCCGATGATCGCACTTTGCCCCTCGGCCGGCATTGGCCGCTTTATGGTTATGGCATTCCCGTTGTATTGTTCTACTTCGCGGCCCGATGGCTGAAATCCTCCGGCCACCAGCGATCGGCAACCGCTCTTGAAGGCATCAGTCTGGGGCTTGCCATTTCGCTGGTCTCGCTTGAACTCCGTGTACTGATCAGTGGTGGACTTACCTCGGACGAACCCCAATTGCTTGAAATGGCGGCCCATATTCTCACCTGGCTGGGTGCTGCCTATGGGCTGATGTATCGCCAGCAGATCTTCTCGTCATTCATTTCGCTTTGGGGTGCGCGTTTGCTGTTGGCCGTTTCCTGCGCGGCCATTGTCGTGCTGAGCCTTGGTGCGTTGAACCCAATTGTTACCGAACACCCTTTCCCTGGCAATGTTGTATTCAATGCCCTGCTGCTTGCCTATTTAGCGCCGGTTATCCTGCTGGGTTTCATCGCCCGTAAACTTGACGTCTTGAATTGGCTGAAATTCCGCCCTGCAGTTGGAGTGCTGGCTCTAGTGCTGGCACTCGCCTATGTGACGCTTGAAACCAAGCGGGTGTTCCAGGGGCCTGCGATGGTGGCGTGGTCGCTGTCGGCCGCAGAATCCTACGCTTACTCTGCCGTATGGCTTGTTTCCGCTCTTGTCCTGTTCATCGCGGGTATTAAATTGGAGCGTCAATATATCCGCTATGCGGGCCTCGCCGTGATGGTTTTGGTGGTGCTGAAAGTGTTCCTTTGGGACATGTCAAATCTTGACGGCGTCTACCGCATCATCTCTTTCATGGGCGTTGGTCTTTGCCTTGTGGGCATCGGCTGGCTCTACTCAAAATTCGTCCATAAGTCTGTGGAGGGAAAACCCGCATGACGAACAAGACGATCAGTTTCGATGACGCGCTTTATGATTACTATCAGACCGTGGCCTTCCGCGAGGCCAAGGTTCTGATGGAATTGCGTGCCGAGACAGCCAAGCTTGGCGGCAATGCCCAGATGCAGATCGGGCCGGAGCAGGGGGCTTTCATGGCCATGCTGGTGAAGCTCACCGACGCCAGGCGCATTCTCGAAATAGGCACCTTCACCGGCTATTCGTCGCTGGCCATGGCGCTGGCGGGCGACATTAAAATCATTGCCGCTGACGTAAGCGAAGAATGGACAAACGTCGCGCGCCGGTACTGGAAAAAAGCTGGTGTGGCGGATCGGATTGATCTGCGCCTGGGGCCGGGTGCCGAGACCATTCAGCAGCTTTTGAAGTCAGGCGAAGGCGGGCGCTTCGACCTAATATTCATCGACGCAGATAAGGTATCCTACGATGTCTACTATGAAGGCGCCTTGAAACTTCTGCGCTCCGGCGGCTTAATGCTGATTGACAATGTATTGTGGAGTGGCGATGTGGCAAAGCCCGCCGTCAAGGATGAGGACACGCTTGCCCTGCGTGCGCTCAACACAAAAATCATGGCCGACGAGCGCGTCGACCATGTCATGGTTCCAATCTGCGACGGCCTGACCTTGGCGCGGAAAAAATAGCGGCCAGGAATTGGGTATCAAGAGGCGCTATTTATAGAAACGTGATGGTCCTTGGTCGTCGAGAATGACTGTGCCTGCAGAGAGATAGTAAATCTTGTTGCGCGGAAAATGCCTTTCGTAGCCGTTTATATAGACGGGCAAATTCGCGCGATTTTCTTCCTCGGCACCACGTGCCAGTCCGGCAATTGTTTCCCGCAGCTGCTTGAACTCATCATAGGAAATTTGATTGTCGCCATTACGGTCGGCATATTGAAACTCACGGAGGCTTTCCTCAGGCACAGCACCGCTGCCGCTTGCCGCGGGAACACCGAGAAGCACCGCAAATGCCGCAGCCGCAAAAAGTCCAATTTTTCCAAAATTACTCATCACTAATTCCTTTGCCATAACCGCACCTCAGCCGTGATCATAGGCCGGAAGCTGGACAAAACTAAAGACAAAATTAAGCAAACGTTAACCATAACTGTGGGCGATCTCTGATCGCGGGAGTGGCGCTCCCCAGGTTGATCACACCAACCACAAAGGCGCCCGGAGCTCTTCAAGTACACTGGTCAACCTTGCTTTTTTCGTCAATCTCTGCCACGTTAAAAGTCGAATGAAGCGGAAGCCGGAAGTCATGAAGTCCTGTAAAGTCGTGCGCGGTGGCGAAGGTTTTCTTGGCAAGCAGGGCCTCAACTATTTCTCCGGCATTTCAGCGGAGTCGGCCAACGCCGAAGCCATTTGCATGCACATGCTGGTGATGCCGCCGGGGGCCTCCGCCAAACCCCATTACCACGAGGCCCACGAGACGGCGATCTACATGCTGGAAGGTGTGACCGAATTTCTCCACGGCCCCAATCTTGAATTCAAGGAACGGGTTGAGGCGGGTGACTACGTTTATATTCCCGCCGGCGTTCCTCACCAGCCCTATAATCCCACTGACAAACCCGCCCGCGCCCTCATCGCCAGGACTGATCCGAATGAGCAGGAAAGTGTGGTTTTGCTGGCTCCCTGACCCGCCCCTTGCCTTTGCTGCAACGCACCTGTAT
>JBAVOA010000496.1:0-10402 GCA_049691635.1 Aestuariivirga sp.
TCTGTCCGGTGATCAGGCCGGCCGTTGCCCCCTGGCAGATGATTTTCAGGGTCGTGTCCACCGCCTTGTCGGCAAGACCCACGGTGAAACTGTCTTTCATCGCCGCATCGCGGAGCGACGGCATCGAAGCCTTCATGGTGAAATTCAGGGTATCCGCCGCCTGGGCCGAAACACTGGCGAGCAACAGGAAGCTCGCTGCTGCAAGGAGGGATCTGGTCATGGAAGTCATCAATCCTTTTCTCGAACGACATCATTAAACACCGGGCTTGGTACCGGTTAACCCCCACTCATGAAGGATATGTTGTCCGATTTGGGCAACCTGTGCAATGGGGTGGACCGGAGCACAGTGCAAAGCCCCAACCGCTCCCGGCGAGGGCCAATGCCGAGCAGAGGCTGGCCATCCGATGGGGTTGCCCACCTTGACTCTGGCTGCGTTGACAAGATGGCTGTTTAAAGCCAAGGCGATTTGTGGCGCATCGCCCTCGAGCGGAAGAACAGTGCAATTGCCAAAATCCATGTTCGACCAGGAGTAGCGCAGGCCGATTGCAACTCCGTTCTGCTCGGACCTGTCCTAGCCTACTGGCTTGAATTTCCCAGCACTGGCTCCGATATGGCCTGGAATGCCAAGTCTCCGACAGTTGCAATATTTCGTGGCGCTCAGTGAAACTGGCCATTTTCGCCTAGCGGCTGAGAAGACGGGCGTAAGCCAGCCCACGCTGAGCGCGCAATTGCTGGCTTTGGAGCGCCGCCTGGGGGTGCAACTGGTGGAGCGCAACCGTTCACCTGTCATACTGACAAGTGCCGGGGAGCGCATACTGCCCATTGCCAGGCGGGTTGCGCTGGCTGTTCTCGAGATTAACAGCTGTGCGCAGGATCACCTTCAGGACATGAGCGGTGTTGTGCGGCTAGGCCTGCCCGCCACCATTGGACCCTATCTTTTACCGACGCTCCTGCCGGTCCTTCACAGGAAATATCCGTTGCTGCGGCTCCACGTGAGGGAGAACCTTCCCGAGGCTCTGCCCCATGCGCTGGCAAGCGGGATGCATGATTTGCTGATCATTCCGCTACCGGTGCGGGGCGAGGATTTCACCACGGCGCGGATTTTTCGCGAACCGCTGTTCCTTGCTGTTGCTGCCGACCACGCACTTGCTGCAAGAGGCGCCATTGCCCCAACTGATCTGGCTGGCCAATCGGTTCTGGCGCTGGAGAAGGGCCATGCACTGCGCGAGCAGGTACACGGGATATGCCAGGAATACGGTGCAAACATACTCTATGACTATGAAGGCACCAGCCTCAACACTTTGCTCCAAATGGTTTCTATGGGCCTTGGGATCACTTTTCTCCCTGGGCTTTTCGTGAAAAAGGAGCTCCCGGCGGAGTCCGGTGTGAAAATCCTGAAACTGAACGGAAAACCAATTCAGCGCACCATTGGACTGGCGTGGCGCAACAGCGCGCCAAACGAGGATACCTATCACCGGATTGCCATGCATCTCCGCGATGCAGTGCGGATGAATTTTCCGGACTTCATGGTGCTTGACGGCTGACTGAAAGCTGATAGCAAATTTCTATCAATCTCCATTTGCTTATCGATTGGCGGAATAACGGGCAATGCCCCATTTCCAGTTTTGTCAGGGTGTTACCGGCAGGATTTGGAGAGAGAAGCGATGTATACAGACCATCAACCGGAAATGTTCTTGCTCAACATTCCTCATGAAATGCAGGCGTGCATTGCAGCAGCAGAGGTTGATGTCTTTGCGATCCAGGGAACGGAGAAGGCATGGGCAGAAGTCAGTCCCTTGAATCCCAGTTCCGGCCCAAACCAGGCCGCCAACATCCCGATAAATGTTTTCAAACCGAACTCACACTCAGGAGATACCCAATGAACATGTTTGAAAAAGTCAAGCCATCTGTCAACCGCAAAGCCTTGCGGCTTGAAGCAGTCGCCTCGGCGAATGAGGCCTCGACAAAATGGGAAACACCGGTGGCCATAAATCAATGCCTGGCACATGTACTTGACCTGCAAGCCCGCAACAAGACAGCACACTGGGCCGCCAAGAGCGGAAATTTTGACGGTCTGCACACGATGTTTGGTGATTTCAGCAATGAACTTGGCACCATTGCAGATGAACTGTCGGGCAGGGTTGTGGCGCTCGGCGGTGCTCCCGCGTGGCTGCCTGCAACAATCACGGGGGTTTCAAAACTGCCGCCTTACCCTGCAGCTATTGCGCCATTGACAGAACATTTCGAGGCGTTGATTGGCAGCTATGATGCCGCATCAAGGTATCTCCCTTCAATCCTGGCTAAGGTGACGCGCAATGGCGACCATGCGACTGCGAACGCTGTCACCAGCCTTGCCAAGGTGCTGGACAAGCAAAGACATTTCATTGCTTCGCAAATGCCAGTGGACTGGACTACTGCGCCTCTGCAGCGCTCAGCCACCTGATCAGCAGTCCCTGAAGCTGGCTCCAGCCTCGTCCTGCCGCCGCAGCAGGCGTGGCTGGAATTTCGCGGGGCCTGACGCGAAATGAAGAAACAAGAACCTTTATGTTAGTCATGAGATGGATCAAACGTGACTGTGGAACAAATCAGACCGTACGCGATCCGGCAGTTCGAGATCGACGTTCTTGTTCCCCTCTCACTTTTCGGACACGACGTTTCCTTCACCATTTCATCTCAGGCGATGCTCACCACTGTCATCGTCGTCAGCACCTATCTCGTCTGGGCAACACGCGAGCTGACGCTTGTGCCGGGCCGGCTGCAGGCCAGCGCGGAGATGGTGTACACGTTTGTGGAAGACACAATCACCAGGTTTGGCGGCCCGGAAGCGAAACAGACGCTGCCCTTTTTTCTGACCATGTTCGTCTTCCTGCTTTTCGGCAGCCTGATCGGGCTTACTCCCATCAAGTTTACATTTACCAGCCATCTCATCGTTACGCTCGGGCTGGCCGTGGCCGTGTTCGTCTATGTCAATTATCTCGGGTTCAAGATGCGGGGGTTGGGATTCTTCCATGTCCTCTTGCCGCAGGGCACTCCGCTCTATCTCGCCCCGCTAATCATTGTGATCGAGCTCATTTCGTTTTTTTTCCGGCCGGTTACGCTGGGCATGCGCATTTTCGCCAACATTTTTGCCGGGCACGTCATGCTCAAGCTCTTCGGCGATTTCTGCGCGATGCTGACCGAAAACCTCGGAGGCATCGGGTTGATTGCGTCAGTGCTGCCGCTGTCAGCAATGGTGCTGATGTACTTTGTGGAAGTCGGCGTGATGATAATTCAATCCTACATCTTCATCGTGCTTTCGTCGATCTACGTGAAAGATGCGTTCCATTCCCATTAACAACCGCAAACTTATTTTCTGTTGAGGAGAAGACCGCCCATGACCGATGAAGGAATACGTTATCTGGCCACCGCGCTTGCTGTATTCCCGCTGTTCGGTGTCGCTTTGGCATTGGGCAAGGTTTTTGGCGACTGGCTTTCCGCCGTGGGGCGTAACCCGGGCGCTGCCGATAGAATGCAAGGCATTGGCCTTCTTGGCTTCGCGCTAACCGAAGCAGTAGGTCTTCTCGCGATGATTGTCGCATTTCTGATTCTCTTCGCGACATAGCATGTGGTATCGAAGCAGCTAACGCACCAGCGCCTCACAGGGAAACGGAAAGCCCGCCATCCACCGCGAGGACATGGCCGTTTACATAGGCGGCCGCATCGGACGCCAGAAACACCACGGCTCCCCCCAGCTCTTCCGGCTTGGCCCAGCGACCGGCGGGCGTCCGGGCCTCGACCCATTTGGTAAAGGCCTCATCATTCATGAGCGCGGTGTTAAGCTCAGTGGCAAAATAGCCCGGCGCCAGGGCGTTGATGGTGATGCCATGGCGCCCCATCTCGGCGGCCATGGAACGGGTCAGGCCATGCAGGCCGGCCTTGGCCGCCACATAGGCATGGATGGTGGGGCGGCCAAGAATTGCCGCCACCGAACCGGTGTTGATGATGCGGCCAAATTTATTCGGAAGCATCAGCCGCACCGCATCACGCGCCAGGCGGAAGCACGACGACAGGTTGACATTGATCACCCGGTCAAAATCCTCGTCGCTCCACTCGACAAGCGGCCTGCGGTGCTGGATGCCCGCATTGTTCACCAGAATATCAAGCCGGCCATGGCGCGCCACGATTGCCTCAAGTGACGCCCGCGAAACCGCCGGATCGGTCACATCGAAAGCCATGGCTTCGGCCCCGATCTTCCGGGCGGCCTCGGCAAGGGCAGCCGGATCGCGCGCGTTGACAATGACTTTGGCGCCATTTTCGGCCAGCGCCCTGGCCATGGCAAATCCCAATCCGCGCGACGCGCCGGTGACCAGCGCGACACGCCCCTTCAGGGAAAACATATCCTGCAATAGAATCTCCTTCGGCAAAAGGGCGGGAGTATCCTCCCGCCCAGTTTCTCAAACCGGCATGCGCCTACTTGGCGATGCAGGTATCTGCGGTCTCAGGTGTGCAGACATCAAGGCCCGTATAGGTTGGGTCCGCCGGAGCGGGCTTGCCTTGCTTCATGTCCCACAGGGCCATCATGGTCTTGTAGCCCATTTCAAACGGACGCTGGCCGACCTGGCCGAGCGACAGGCCTTCCTTCATCTGGTCGATCTGAACCGGCAGCGTGTCGGCCACCACAAGCGCCAGCGCCTTGGAAGCGATCTGGTCCTTGTACTTGCCAACTGCGGCGCGGTTCGCATCAGGGATGAACTGCGGGAAACCGCCGGTTGGTATGAAGGCATCAAGTTTGGGGTTCTTCGCCATGATGTCTTCGAACTGCTGCACCGAACGCGGGAAATCATCGTCGGTGTAGAGCGGGCAGCCATCAATTTCCGTCCAGCCGTTCTGGCCGGTCAGACGGTCGCCGGGCGAAGCGGCAGATGCCTTGCCAGCCAGCGTATCACGGATACCCTGCATGCGTTCGTTGTGGTTGGCCGCGGCCGCACCACCCGACTGGATGCAGACGGTTCCGCCCTTCGGCTTGATCTCCATGACCCGCTTGGCGAGATTGGTGCCGATCTCGTAGTTATGCGTGCCGATATAGGCAACGCGGAGATCTTTGTTCTCTGGCAGCAGGTCGGAGTCCCAGGTCAGCATGGGGATGCCGGCATCCTTGGCGGCCTGTGCGGCCACGGCCATCGCTGCGGCGTTGGAGGGAGATACGGCAATGCCGTCCACCTTCTTGGCCACCAGATCCTGCACGATGGCCACTTCTTCGTCACCGCCGCCATGCTCGCCGGGTCCGATATACATGCACTCGAAAGCGCCGTTGGACTCAGCTTCGGCCTTCTTGCAGCCATCGCGCGCCTGATCGAAGAATGGATTGTTCATGTTCTTCGGCACCAGGGCGAAGACGAACTTTGCTTCGGCCGCCGACATCGACGCGGTCAGCGCGCCTAGGGCCACTGCCGCGGTCAACAAAAATTTCTTCATAGTTCTTCCTCCATTTTTACTTCCACTGATTATCCCGCAGTGAATCCGGTTTCTAGCGGTGCTTCTTCGGAAACAACCTTTCCAATGCCGCGGCGATGGTGGACCTGCCACTGGACTGCATGCCGAGAAGGACTGCGAGAATGATGAACGCGCCGACAAAGGCGCCTTGCCAATTGGAATCGATGCCCGCCATCAGCAGGGCGTTGCGGATGACCTCGAGAAAGGCCGCACCCACAATTGCCCCGAACGCCGTGCCGGAGCCGCCCATCAGGCTGGTGCCGCCGATGACCGTGGCCGCGATGACGCGAAGTTCATAGCCCTGCCCCATGGCATTGATGGCCGAGCCATTGTAGCCGAGCAGCAGGAGCGAGGCGATTGACGCCGTGAAGGCGCAGAACACATAGGCCTGGAACTTGATCCAGTCCACCGGAACGCCGGTCAGGCGCGCGGCCTGTTCATTGCCGCCGATGGCAAAGAGATGCCGCGCCCAGGCGGAGAAGTTGAAAATGAAACCGACAAACAGGGCGAAAAGGATCATGACCCAGAAATGCGACGACAGCTCCGGAATCCAGTGCGGGGCCCAGCCCACCGGGGCGTGATGGGGCCATTTCGCCTGGCCAATGGCCTTGACGATCGGCGCGTCGGGGCCGAATTTATAAAGCATCTGGTTGGCCGAAAACACCACCGCAAGCGACCGCGCGATCGACAGCATGCCGAGTGTCACGACAAAGGACGGCATGCCGACATAGGCCACGAAATAGCCGTTGACCGCCCCGCAGATCAGCCCCGTGATAAGCCCCATGAAGAAGGCCACGTACCAAGGGTATTCCCAGGTGAGGAACAGGCCCGCCACGATTGCGACCAGCCCCATGACCGAGCCTACTGACAGATCGATGCCGCCTGTGATGATCACCACGGTCATGCCCAGCGCCATGATGCCGAAGGGCGCGAAGTTGCGCGTCACGTTCGCAGCATTGTCGGAAGTGCCGAAACTTGGCTCTTGGTAGGCCATCACAAACACCAGTACGGCGAGCGCCACCGTCACCCAGAAGGGCTGGCTGGCAATCAGCCGTTGAAACAGGGTCTGCTCCTTGATACCCACCACTTCGGAAAGTGCGGCATGGCCGGTCTCAATGGATTTCTCGGCGCTATGCGGCACGGATCGCTCCTGTAATGAGCCCGGTGATCTCTTCCGGCGATGTCATAGAGGTGAGTTTATCGGCAACCTTCGCGCCGCGCCGCATGACAATGATGCGGTCGCAAACGGCGAACACGTCAGGCATGCGGTGGCTGATCAGCATCACCGCCACGCCCTGCGATCTGAGTCTGCGGATCAATTCAAGGACCTCCGCCACCTGGCGCACCGAAATCGCCGCCGTCGGCTCGTCCATCAGCACCAGCTTGGCATTTGAAAGCCGCGTGCGGGCAATCGCAACCGCCTGCCGCTGTCCGCCCGACATCTTCCGCACCAGATCGCGCGGCCGGGTTTCCGACTTGAGTTCTCCGAACAGCTCCGCCGAACGGTCGATCATCAGTTGCTTGTCGAGGACCTTGAAGGGCCAGAAGCCCTTTTTCTTCTCCCGCCCGAGAAACACGTTCTGCGCCGCGGTCAGGTTGTCGGCGAGCGCCAGATCCTGATAGACGACCTCGATGCCCTTGGCGCGCGCTTCGATGGGTTTGTGAAAATGGCAAACCTGGCCGTCCACGGCGATTTCGCCTTCACTCGGCGGAAAATTGCCAGCGATCAGCTTGACCATGGTGGACTTGCCGGCCCCGTTGTCGCCCATGAGACCAACCACCTCGCCTTGCTCCACGGCAAAGCTGATGTCGTTCACGGCCTGGATTGCGCCGAAGCTCTTCGATACGCCGCGAACTTCCAGCAACGCCATGACACGACCCCAAAAAATATCCCCCGCCGCGAAAACCCGCGCCGCAGGCAGGCGCGGAGACTACCCACTTCAGTAAATAATTCAAGGCCCGCAGCCGACAGGCGCACACAATACGTGAACCAGCGAACGGCGTGCTGGATCATATCAGTTTCAAGAAGTGTCCGGCTCGGTTTTGCTGGCCTTATGCAAAGCCCGGGAAGAAATCGACCTTGATGCGCGCATGGGTGATGCCCAGGTCCTTCAGCACGCTCTGGAATTTAAGGACCATCGCCCGCGGGCCCGAGATATAGAACGTCCGGTCCTGGTAGTCGGGGACTTCCCGCTGGATGAGCGCGGCGTCAATAAATCCATGGTTCATGTTGGTATCGAGCCGCGCGTCGTTGGCAACCGCATAAACAGTCTTCATCCCGAGCTCGCGCTCCGCCCGGTCAAAAACATCGGCATAGGCAATTTCCTTCACCGTGTTGTTTCCGTACAGGAGAACAACCGGCCGGTCGTCTTCGCGGTTGATCATTTCCTGGATCATGCTGCGGAAGGGCGTGATGCCAATGCCGCCGGCGATGAAGGCAAGTTTTTCGTCGCGGTTCCGGGGCAAGGTGAATTCTCCGGCAATTTGCGAACCATAAATCATATCGCCGGGTTTCATATCCAAAAGCGAGCGTTTGAAGGCGCTTGGGCGCGGATAGAATTTCACCCCGAGATGAACTTCATCATCGGTTGGCGCCGAGGCGATCGTGAAAGGCCGCCGGTTGCCCCGGTCATCGGGATTGCCCACGCCCAGGGTCCAGTCCAGATATTGGCCGGCCTTGAATATGGGCTTGTGGTCGGACTGGAAAACAAAGTCATAGCAGCCTGCCGCAATTTTTTCGATGCGCAGCAGTGTGAGCTTGAAACGCCCCTTGGGGCTGACCGCATAGGCAAACACATTGCCGGCAAGAAAGGCGATTTCAGGGGTGAAGTAGAAGTCGCCCACATGGATGTTGGGGGTCGAGAGAAGCCCGATAATGGCCCCATAGGCGTAGCTGGGAAGTTTTGCATGGGGCGCCGTCAGGGGTTCCGTCAGCATGGCAAAGCCCGCAAACAGCAGGGGCGAATAGAGCACGCTCTGCGTCAGAGCCTCGCCATACATGTCAGGTGTTGTCGTCAGCAGCGTGGTGGCAATATTCGCCAGCAAGTAACTGCCGACCATGCCAAAACGCTGGACCTTGCGCGCCACAAGCAATCCGACGATCAGCACAAGCGGCAGGAGGGCAAGGTTTCCGCCCACCCACCAGGTGGCCGGCTGGTCCAGCACAAATGAAGAAGCGACAACGCCGACAGCCACCGGATTGAAGATATGCTTGTGCCTGATCACCAGCAGGAACTTGGACGCGATGGCTACAACGGAGGCAAGCGCCAGCCCGCCGACACCCAGGGCGTCGGTTGCCGACACCGGCGGCAGGATAAGGGCCAGGATGAGGGCCGTGATGTAAATTGATTCCGTATTGACCGGCACGCGAAAGAGCGTGGCGAACAGCCGGTTGGTCACCCAGCAGACGAACAATATGACCGCCGCCGAAAAGGCCAGTGCGGTTGGATCATGCGGCACCAGCCCGATGAAACCAAATCCAAATGCCAGCGCCAGCAACGCGGCGACATAATACAACGCCAAGCGGTACATGGTGATCTGGTTCAGGGCATCGTCGATGAGTTTCATCATGATATGACATAGGCTCCAAAGCCGGTTGTTTCGGTAGCTATACCCTTGGCGTTGATGATGTAGCCTTCAAGCCCGGGCTGTTCTTCGATGAAATAGATTCCATCCTCTCCCATGGCGAAGGCCGCCGTGGCGAAGCGATCCGCTTCCAGCACATCAGGCCCGATCACCGTCAGGCTGACGATATCGCTGATGTCGTCCTTTGGCCGGTGCGGGTTGTAAATGTGCTGCCCGCGCACATAATTGCCCGAGGTTGCAATGCCGCGGTCGGTCATTGCCAGGGCCTTTACAATTTCATCCTCGTTGAACGGATTGCGGATGCCCACCCGCCAATTCCCGCCATCTTCGTTTTGTCCTCCCATCTGGATATCGCCCCCGGCATTGATATAATAATTCGGCGCATTGGCTTTGCGGATGATGTCGGCCGCATTGAGTACGGCCCAGCCTTTCACAATCCCCGAAGGATCAAGTTGCCCGTCCGGCCGCCGCATTTCGAAATAGCCATGGGAATCCGTCCGTGTCCGGTTGGCGAGCGCAAAGACCTCACGCATCGGTTTGCTTAGTTGGCTGTCCGCAATTTCGCCCCGGTTATGGGCACTGATCTCGCTGTCCGCCTTGTATAGGCTGAACTTCCGGTCCACCGCGTGAAAATGCGCAAAGACGGATTCCATCAGTGCATCCGATGCGTCATCAAGAATTTCTACCGAAATCGGCATGCCCATGATCAACCGGGTATCGCGCATCTTCTATGCGCCCGCCTGTTTGAGCGCCGTATTCAACGAGCGGAGATAGGCCCGGCTGGTCAATGTCGCACCCGATATCAGATTCACCCGCACACCTTGTGCGCGCGTCACTTCGCTTTTCAGATAGGGCAAGGCCTGGCGGTTGATGGACCGGCTCGTGCCGTTGTGATTGGGAAACTGCAGAACTTTTACGGACACCAGATGGCCGCCCTGGATGCTGGCCTGAACCTGAACCAAGCCATAATAGGCATCATAGGGCTTTCCCGTATAACTGCCATCGCGATAGGCAACCGTTGCGGCTGCGAGTTGAACCGGCGCTGTCGTATCGACGGGCGCTGCAGTCGCAGCACTATCGGGCGCTAGCGAGAAAAACCATTGGGAAGCTTCTGCCGCTCCGATAGCCAATGGCCCCATGAGCGTTACGGTAGCCAATGCGAGGAGCGAGGATCTTGTCGGGAATTTCATGTCTCACCTTTCAAGGCTGGGGAAAAACTCCACGGCCTGATTGCCATCTGAAGCAGGGTATGACATCAGGATGCTGACAAAATACTGATATTTCAATATGTTAACGAAATTTAATGTTCCGGGAGAGGCCGCAGCGGGGACGCACGATGGGATCG
>JBAVOA010000497.1:0-2666 GCA_049691635.1 Aestuariivirga sp.
GACCATAGGTAACAAAACGTACCTAAGACATGGGTGACAATCCTGGGCCGAAGGGATATGCGCCAGCCGTTAGCGGCGCAGGGCTGCCGAACTAAAGCCTTCTTCGCCAGCCGCCGCCGCGCACCAGGCCTATAACCACCAGCAGGATCATTGCGCCGATTGTGGCGTTGACGATGGCCGAGAGAAGTCCCGTGCCGAGATGGACTCCGAGTTGCGGAAGCAGCCAGCTCCCAACAAACGCCCCCAAGATTCCAATGACGAGATCTCCGATGATACCGAATCCGGTGCCCCTGAGGATTTGACCGGCCAGCCAGCCGGCAATCAGGCCGACCACGAGGATGATGATGAGACCTTCGTTTGACATGTTATTCTCCCTGTTCCCGCATGAATGCGTTAATGTGCGGCACGTACTCTACCTGCCTGGATCTTCAGTATCTCATTGTTGAGCCGGTGGACAATCCGCAACTGCGGGATCGCACACTGGCTGCCCATTGGCATCCGTGCCCGCAGGCTGTTCAATCTTCTTCTTTTTGCCCTTGTCCGACGGCGCGGTCTGTCCGTCGGCTGGCGCGCTCAAAGCCTTATCCTGACCCTGCTGGCCACTCTGGCCATTTTTCTTGTTTTTCTTGCCGTTCTGCTGATCCGGGTTCTGTTGCGTATCACCAGGGGCAAGAGTGTCAACGCCCTTGTCCTTCTTCTTTTTCTTGCCGGTCTGCTGATCTGCGTTCTGCTGATCAATGATCTGTTGGTCAGTTTTTGGCGGTTCGGCAGGCTGCTGGGCATCCTGAGGGACAACAGTGTCGGCGGCCTTGTTCTTCTTGGATTTTACCACAGGAGCGACTGTAGTGGCGTCAGGTTGCGCGTTCGTACCTGTTGCTGCAGCAGGAGGCGCGGCTAGATCGGTATTTTGATCCAACACCGGTGCGCCCTTTACCTTGCGCTCCTTGGCGATTTCCTCAACCTTCCGCGTCTTTGCGGGCTTGGCGTTGGTTTCATCCTTCACGTCCGGATTGAAGATTGCGACTGACGTGCTGTCTGCCTTGCCCGCAGCGTCCGGATTATCAACGGACTTCTCCTCAAGCACGACGACTTTCTTCTTGGTGTGTTTTTCGACGAATCCGACGTCGATAACATTGTTCACGACGTTATTGTTCTCAATTCGCACCGTCTGTTGATCGCCGCTGCGGATGATGTTGCGGACATGATCGCGGTCACGGCTCACATGGCCGGAAAGGTCAATCGAAAGGAATGCCGAAACCGGCACGGCCTGCCAGTAGTAATCCGGAATATCACCAAACGAGATGCTGATATTGACATCATTGTCATGGCCCGGGGGTAGCGGGGCCCAGGCAACATCATTGTCACCGTGGCTCCAGGCTACCCAGGCTGGCGCCCAGCGGCGGCCGGGAACCCAGTACCAGCCGATGTCGCGGGCATAGCCCCAGCGGCCATAGTGGTAAGTGGCCCAGCCAAACCTTTCATCCGAGACCCATAACCAGCCGTAGCGGCGTGTAAAGGCCCAGTGGCCCTCGGTATAGGGCCGCCAACGATGGCTCACGTTCTCCGGAAGCCACACGTAGCGGTCCTGATAGGATACCCAGCTGCCATAGGGCGCGAGGCGGTCATAGAAAGTGCCCAGATTCAAATTGACGGACACATTGGTGGCAGCTTGCGTTTCCGTAATCATGCGGAATACCGCCGGATCGGTCAGCGTGGCGATGAGCATGAAGCTGCTGGCTGCGGCTGAGCCCAGAAATATTTGTTTGAGTTTCATCTCATTTTCCTCGTGGAATGATGTATCAAATGATAACGCGCCTCACGGAGAAATGTTCCGCGCGACAGGATGGCCACCCACCCCCTGAATTCCGGGCAGGAATTTCAAAAACATACATTCACTTGTTGGCGGTGCGGTCGGGCAAACGTTCAATGGCCTCTTTTGCACCCTGTTCATGATGGGTAACGCCTTCGCGCAGGACTTTCGTGGCGGCATCCTGTTTCAGTGTTGGGTCGGTTGGAATGGGCGCCGTTTCCTTCTTGGCCGTAACGCCATCCTTGACCGGCTGGCCATCGTCGTGGCGCGAGACCTGGGCAAGCTTGGCAAGGGCTTCGGGCTGTTGCTGTTTGGGATCTATCATATTCATCGGGGGCTCCTTTGCAGTTCGCAACTACAATGCGCCGCGCAAGCAAAGGTTCCACAAGGAACAATTAGACCCGGTATGCGTTAGACCAGACCGCTAGCGGGACTACTGTTTCTGCAACTGCCTCTGTGAAAGAACGAACCCATGTTGCGACCCTGGATGGATCTCATGATGCTTACTGTTGAATCCCAGCAGGTGATCTGGCTGAGGTCCATGAAGCTCGCCGCGGGCGGTACGAAAGCTGAAAAAGAAGCCCGCCTCATGGTCAGCGAGAAAATGCTGATGGCAAGCCTGGAGGGCGGCCGCTTGCTGATGGGTGCCACGTCTGCCAATGTCGTGAAGCGCTACCGCAGCAAAGTGCGCGCCAACGTCAAGCGGCTGTCCCGGTAGGGGAAATCACGCGGCAAACGGAAGCGCGGTTCCGCCGGGGAACGCAATCTTCATCTCCGCACCGGCTTCGCGCACAAGCGCCGCCGGGTCGAGGACCTTCAAGGTGTGGCGTGCGACCTCGATCACGCGGTCCTTGGC
>JBAVOA010000498.1:0-9523 GCA_049691635.1 Aestuariivirga sp.
GGCCTAATTAGTGCCTAACAAATGGGAAGCCGTACTTGCGGCCTATAGCGTGAGCCTTTAACAACACCGAAGATTCTGGTCGGCGACGGCTGATAGCAAGGCAGTTGGTGGGGCAGATGGTAGGGCACATATTTAATTAAAGTAACAAAACTGTTTATTTTCAAATATATAAATGCATAAAGTCCCGGAGAGATTCTCCCCGGGGCCGTTTCCACGTTTTAACGGAGTTTGGAATGGCCAATGTGGCGGTGGTCGGAGCCCAATGGGGCGACGAGGGCAAGGGCAAGCTGGTGGACTGGCTGTCGGAACGCGCCGACGTGGTGGTGCGTTTCCAGGGTGGTCACAACGCCGGCCACACGCTGGTCATCGATGGCGTTACCTACAAGCTTTCGCTACTGCCTTCGGGCATTGTGCGGCCGGGCAAGCTGTCGATCATCGGCAATGGCGTGGTGATTGATCCCTGGGCTTTGATCTCTGAAATCGAAAAGCTCAGGGGCCAGGGTGTCTCCGTCAGCCGTGAGAACCTGCGCATTGCCGGAAACGCAACGCTCATTCTGCCGCTTCATGGCGAGCTTGACCGGATCCGCGAGGAAGCCGCAGGGGCGGGCAAGATAGGAACCACGGGGCGCGGGATCGGTCCGGCCTATGAGGACAAGGTTGGCCGGCGTGCCATCAGGGTCAATGATCTTGCTGATCTCACAACCCTTGGACCCAAAATTGAGCGCTTGCTCACTCACCACAACGCGCTACGGCGCGGGCTTGGCCAGCAGGAAATTGCGGCTTCAGACATTTTCAAACAGCTCAGCGAAATTGCGCCGAAGGTTCTGATCTATTCCGATGCGGTCTGGTCGCTACTGGATGAGGTGAAGCGCGAGGGCAAGCGTATTCTGTTTGAAGGCGCGCAGGGCGTCTTGCTTGACATTGATCACGGCACGTATCCTTTCGTCACCTCCTCCAACACCATCGCCGGGCAGGCCGCGGCAGGCTCCGGTCTTGGGCCTTCGAGCATTGGTTATGTGCTGGGAATTGCAAAGGCCTACACGACACGGGTGGGTTCAGGTCCGTTTCCGACGGAACAGGAAAATGAGGTTGGAGAATACATCGGTCAAAGGGGGCGCGAATTTGGCACGGTCACGGGACGCAAGCGCCGCTGCGGCTGGTTTGACGCGGTGTTGGTGCGACAGGCAATCAAGACTTCGGGCATTCACGGCATTGCGCTCACCAAACTTGATGTGCTCGATGGCTTGAAGGAAATCAAAGTTGGCGTCGGCTACATGCTCGATGGCAAGCGCGTAGAACAGTTTCCTGCGGCGGAAGAAGCGCAGAAGCGGGTTGAGCCCATCTATGAGAGCTTCGAGGGCTGGAAGGATACGACGGCGGGAGCCCGGTCCTGGGCGCAGCTTCCGGCGCAGGCCATCAAATATGTCAAATACCTCGAGGAGCTGATTGAATGCCCCGTAGCGCTTCTGTCAACGTCGCCGGAGCGGGAAGACACGATCCTGATGCGCGATCCGTTTGAAGACTGATCAGAACTTTCTTTTCTCAACGAAGAATCCGTAAAGCGAACTCAGCAGGCTGACGCTGAAGAGCGACAGAAAGAGATTGACCGGGACACTCAGCAGCAGGGCAAGCACTTTGGCTGCTGTCAGGTTGACGGCTCCGACAATCGAGAGAACAACGCCAATCACCAGAAATGTGGCGAGAAGGACAAGGGCATTCAAGGCCAGGAGCGCTGCAAACTGCAGGTTGTTGCCCTGGGTCAGCTGCAAAGCGGCGCCGATACCAAAATCTTTTCGTTCAAGCGCCAGGGCAGGCAAGGCAACCGACATGCGCATAATAAAGATTCCGGCCACAAAGAAAGGGATAGCCAGCAGAAGGCTGAGGCTTGGAACGGCAGCAATAAAGACGGTCGAAAAAATCACGAGCGGCACAAGCGTTATAAGCATGATCGTAAGGGTGCGGCTGGCATAGTTCCATACCGGGCGGTCCAGCCGCATAATTTTTTCCGCGGCGGTGATTTCATCAAGCAAGATGTAGCGGTGCCAATTCACCGCAATGGATGAAAAGATCACCAGGCTGATGGCGGCAATGACAAGGTCCATGGGGCGGAGAAGCATCATGCTGATTCCGCCTTCTCCCGGGTCAGGCGCTCCTGAATAGCTATGGTCGAGAGCGGAAATGGCCGCGATGACCAGGACCCACCGCAGGCCTAGCCTGATGCCGGCATTGCGGAAGTGAATGACCGCATTCAAGGCATGCCGGATGGTCGGAATGGGCTGTAATTTATTCATGGTCGGAAGACACTCTTTGCTGCGCGAGTTTTAACGAATAACCCTCATCTTTGAAAGCTCGGCATTTTCCTGTGAAAGAGTTTCGGAGAAATTCCTGAGGATGATGGCGGCCAGGTTTGATTTGGCCGTTGGCCGGCCGCCGAGATAACCCTGCAGATAGTCACAGTCCAGGTTGCGCAGGGCAAGCATTTGTTCAGTGGTTTCGATGCCCTCGGCGGTCACCTCGATGCCAAGGTTGCGGCCGAGGTCAATGATGGATTTGAGAATGCTCGGGGCTTTTGCGGTGGTATCCAAGGCATGCACAAACGAGCGGTCAATTTTCAGTTTTGAGAAGGGAAATTTCCACAGATAGCTGAGGCTTGAATAGCCGGTGCCGAAATCGTCAAGCGAGATGGAGCACCCCATGTCGCGCAAGGCGTTGAGCTGGGAATGAACCAGCTCCTGGTCTTTCATGAAGGTGCCCTCGGTGATTTCTACTTCCAGCCGGTAGGCCGGAAACTTGGCGCGTTCGAGAGCATGGTTGACTTCAGCGAGCAGGGTTCCGGAATAGAACTGGGCTGGGGAAAAGTTGACGGCGACAACGAGGTGCGAAGGCCACTCGGCGGCGCTGCGGCAGGCATCTTCGATGCTCCAGGCGCCAAGGCGCGAGATGAGGCCAACCTCCTCGACGATCGGGATAAACTCGCCGGGTGTGATGTTGCCAAAGGTGGGATGGGCGAGCCGCATCAGGGCCTCAAAGCCCACCAGCTTGCCGGTCTTGAAGGAAAAGAAAGGCTGGTACACCATCTCGAACTGTTCTTGTTCGACGGCCGTCGTGACCACGGCGATGAGGTCATTGCGGCGTTTCGCGGCGCGTGCCTCGGTCGGGTCAAAGAATGAATAACCGGGGCTGCCGGTTTCCGAAGAGGCGCGCAGGGCAAGGCTTGCGTGCTGCAGGAGGGTTGCCGCGTCCTGGTCGGTTTCGGTGGTCAGCGCAACACCGGCGAAGGCATCAATGTTCAGGTTTTGATCGCCCCAGGGGACGGGTCTGGAACACAACCCAACCAGTTGTTTGGCGGTTTGCAGGGCCACCACGGGGTCACGGACGCCGTAGAGAAATACCGCAAAGCTCTTGTGATCGATGCGGCCGATGGTGCGGTTGGCGATGGGCGCGCGTTCAAGCCTCTCGGCCAGTTGGCGTATGACGGAGCCGATGGCTTTGCGCCCATAGACATCACCGATCCTGGCAAGCCCCCTGATCCTGATTTCAATCAGGGTAGCAATCAATGGCAGAGGCGCGCATTTGGCAATTTCCTCGGTGATATTGCCAATCAGGGCTTCATAGTTCAGAAGACCGGTTTCCGGATCATAGCTCGCCAGGTGCTGCAAGTCCCTGGGCAGGGAGCCCAGCTCTTGCCGGTCCTGGGAGTGTTCCGAAGAGATTGAAATATTCATTTACGATAATTGGCCTAAACTTCTGCTAGGCCCATAATGGTAAGCAAGAATGAAATAATGTGTAAAATTTTGGCATTTGCCGGAGGTTTGAATGGATTATTTTGCCGTTTATGTTGGAAAAACGCGACTTCTGCGGGCAATTGCAACCCTCTGTAGGCATCTCTGGATCGCGCTTATGGCGGCGGCTCTCATGGCCCCCGGAATGGCAGTCGAGGCAGCAGCCAAGACCTATCTGGAAATTGCCCTGGGTTCGCTCAAATCCCTGCCCGGGGATGCGCGCCTGCGGGAAGACCTGGAAACGGACATTGCGGCGCAGGCCAATGTCTACCGGCAGTCAAAGGGCATAGGGGCTTTGCAAACATCTATTGCGCTCCGGGATGCGGCACGTGCCCAGGCGGTTGACATGATGCTCAACGGCTATGTGGGCCACAAGGCAAGTTCGGGCCATGAATTTGACTCGCGGATGCGGGCCTTCCTGGGAAGCCCGATGTCACTGCCGCAAATGGCCGAAAACGCTGCACGCGATACACAAAAAGGCGAGGCCAACGCAACCAAGGCGCGAAATCTTTTCCAGCAGTGGGTGGGAAGCAGGCCGCACCGCAAAACCCTGCTCAACAGCGGCTACACCTTTGTTTCAACCGGCGTGGTACAGCGGGGAAACAAGATCTGGGCAGTCCAGATCTTCTTTGCCCCGCTGCCCGAAGGCACGAAACTCAATCAGTAGGCGACCAGCGCGGGTGCCCTTGGTACAAGCGCCTTCTGGGCCGCGTTTTTGACAGCCTTTTGGACCTTTTCGAAGGCCCGGACCTCGATCTGGCGAATGCGTTCGCGCGAGACGTCAAATTCCTTTGACAGGTCTTCAAGGGTCATCGGGTCGTCCTGCAGCTTGCGGGCTTCGAACACGCGGCGTTCCCGGTCGGTCAGCTTGTCCAAGGCCTTGGTCAGCATATCCTTGCGCATGGCGGATTCTTGGTTCTCGACCAGAATGTCTTCCTGGCTGTCACTGTCGTCAACCAGCCAATCCTGCCATTCGCCTTCCGCATCGGCGCGCACCTGCGAATTCAGCGAGGCATCGCCGCCGAGCCTGCGGTTCATGTTGACGACTTCCTGCTCTTCAACGCCAAGCCGCGTGGCGATCAGCTTCACCTGATCCGGCTTCAAATCGCCTTCCTCAAGGGCCTGGATTTGGCCCTTCATCTTGCGCAGGTTGAAGAACAGCTTCTTCTGGCTGGCGGTGGTGCCCATTTTGACAAGGGACCACGAGCGCAGGACATATTCCTGAATGGAGGCCTTGATCCACCACATGGCATAGGTGGCAAGCCTGAAGCCCTTGTCGGGCTCAAAGCGTTTTACCGCCTGCATAAGCCCCACATTGCCTTCCGAAATCACTTCGCCAATGGGCAGGCCATAACCGCGGTAGCCCATGGCAATCTTGGCCACGAGGCGCAAATGGCTGGTGACCATGCGCTCGGCGGCCTTGGCATCGCCATGTTCCTTATAGCGCTTGGCCAGCATGAATTCCTCTTCCGGGGCCAGCATTGGAAACAAGCGAATTTCCTGCAGATAGCGGTTAAGACCGCCTTCACCTGAGGCAATTGCTGGCAATGATGTGGCGCGCGCCATGATATCGTTTCCTTCGTGGTTAGACCGAGTTGACTGCTCAGATACGCAAACAAATATAATATGGATTGCGTCTAAAAAAAGACACTAAACCAGTTACCGTTTAACATTATTTTGATTAACGCGTGAACGCGGCTAAAAGTTGCATCATGTCCGCAGGCAAGGGGCTTTCAAAGCGCAGGGCCTTGCCTGAGCGTGGGTGTTCAAAGCCCAGTACGTAGGCGTGAAGAGCCTGTCTATTCAATAGGTTAACGGCTTCTCTTGCGGCTTCACTCAAGGTGCTGAGGGAGGCCTTGAAGCTGGCGCCATAGACCCGGTCACCCAAAAGGGGATGGCCGATATGTGTCATGTGAAGGCGGATCTGGTGGGTCCGGCCGGTTTCCAGCACGCAGCGGAGCAGGCTTGCCAGGGGCGGACGCCCCAGAGTCTCCAGAACTTCGTAATGGGTCACGGCCTCACGGGACAGGGCAGATTTCGAAATGGCCATTTTCTGGCGGTTGGTATTGCTGCGAGCGATATTGGCGGAAACCGTGCCGCGGTTGCGCTCAGGCACTCCCCAGACGATAGCCTGATAGGCCCTTTCCAGCCTGCCATCGCGGCCATGGGCGGCAAACTGCTCGGACAGTCCCTGGTGGGCCGCGTCGTTCTTGGCGACAACCAGCAGGCCGCTGGTGTCCTTGTCCAGCCGGTGGACGATGCCGGGTCGCTTGACCCCGCCAATGCCCGACAGGCTGTCGCCGCAATGGGCGATAAGGGCGTTGACGAGGGTTCCGGTTTCATTGCCGGCGCCGGGATGGACCACAAGCCCGGCAGGCTTTTCGATCACAATGAGGTCCTTGTCCTCATGGACCACGGTGAGCGGGATGGTTTCGGCCTGGGGTTCGGCTGCCACGGCCGGAGGGATCAACACCTCCACGCGCTGGCCCTGTTTCAGCTTGCGGCGGGTTTCGGTTGCGCAAACACCCTCGACAGAGACCTGGCCTTCCGCGATAAGCCTCTGAAAGCGGGCGCGGCTCACCTCGGGAAAGGTGAGCGCCAGGAAGCGGTCAAGCCGGTCGGGGGTTTCGACGGTGGCGCTCAGGGTTTGGGAGGACGGCGCATTCATGGATGATCAAAACTCAGGTTTGGGTGAGGCCCCGCCGGTCAACCGGTATCTGGTATTTGCCGTGTATTTCATGGGGGCGATTATTGTGTTGCTCTTCCTAGGCCTAATTGCCGGCATAATCTACAAGATCAAGACCCGTGCGGCGCTGCCTGAGGGAACGGGGCTGGTGGAGCTTGGCCTGCCGCCGGCAGCCCAAGTGCGGGACGCCACACTGACAGGCGACAGGCTCACCATCAATACGGGCAGCGAAGTCTTCATTGTCGAAGTGAGCACGCGCAAGGTTCTGCTCCGGGTGAAGGCAACATCTCCCTAAGGCTTGCACTCGCACAAGGGCCCCGATATAGGAGGGCCTCTGGTGACAGGGTCCCTTCGTCTATCGGTCAGGACGACAGCCTCTCACGTTGTAAAGGCGGGTTCGATTCCCGCAGGGATCACCAAACTCGATTGGTATCGGTAGCCCGTAGTGAGAGCCAGTGAAACCTCTCAGCTCCACTGCATCCGAACTTCTCCGTTGTTCAAAAAGCATGTCTTGCTAAAGAGGCTCAAGTCCAGCGGATTCGGTAACCTGACATCTTCCAAACCGGGGCACGGCTTCGTCGACGGATCGTATGATCGGTCAATCTGGGAAATAAAGACAAAGATCAATCCTCTTTCTTTCGCAAATGAATTCAGAGTGCGAACCTGAACCATCAATTCCGGATTCTCCCGCTTCTGATCCAAGAGCTGCAAATAGTCGACAATCACCAGTGTGCCAGAGGGTGCTGCGGCCAATTTTCTGACAATATAATCGGCGCTTATGGAGTCTGAGCTTTCGAACCCAAACAGATTTTTAAAATTCGCTGGTTCCGCGTCGATCGCCCGGAAGCGATCCAATACATCCTTCACGGTGTATTCCAGCGTGAAGAGCACAGCTCGATTGCCAGCTTTCATAGCTTGCGTGGCGATCTCAAGGCTCATCAGGGTTTTGCCCTGGCCCGGGCGCGCTCCAACCAGAACCATGTCACCGGGAGCTAACCGAGAAAACAATTTTTCAGCGGGTGCAGCCGTAGCAAATTTGGCCGCAAGATAGCTCCATCCGCGTGAGCCTTCCTGCTCAGCAATGCGGTCGAGTGCTTCGTGCAGCGGGATTTTTTCATTACGTGATAGAGTTTTTGCCTGACGCTTCAAGTGGTAAATTGGTGCAGATAATTTCATCTCAAAAAACACCTTCTATTGCGAGCAGTTTTCACAGTCCCTCCTCATGCTTTGTGCTCGAACAGTTGGTTTGTTGGCCAGATTTACCCTGCATGATTTATACTTTCCCGATTGGAGGGGGGAGGCGTGGGCTGCACCAGAATCATAGGATAGCCTAATACTTGTCAGTGGAGAATTGCCAATTTGCGACCGTCGCGCCAAATGGGACGACAGCCTCTCACGTTGAAAAAGCGAGTTCGATTCCCACAGGAATCGCCAAGGTTTCGCCAGTTTACCAGTTTGAAACTAATAATAATGGGAAGGCGATTTTTTCGCTTTCAATTGCAATATTGCTCGATGTCTTCGCTATGCTTTTTCTGATTGTGCTGGAGGCAGGAAAGATCAAAGCTACTACTTGAATGAACCCCACCCATTACCGCCCCATATGCGAATCGTTGCCAAATCTTGCCTGCCAAGCATCGTCACATATATTCTCCGTCACCAGTGTTACCTTGCGGTTCCTCCGATGCCCAACTCAACGAAAGAGTGCTCTCCATCAGGCCTTGAAGGACTTACTCTGGTTTCTTGAAAGCGGTATCTATCTCGGCCTTGGTAATCCGCGCCTCGGGATTTCCGGGCTGGTTGAGGTTTTGCTCCTCCGTCCCATCTCCCATCATGGCCGGGTGAAGTTCTGCCTTCGCCTTGGGCGCGGTGCCCTTGGATGAGACGGCACGCCGCCTTGCAACGGTTTTCTGCTTGGGTTTGGACGTTTTGACTGCCGCACGGGCCGTTTTGGCTACCGGCCGCTTTTTGGGCTTGGCGGTCTTTGCCTTGGCAACCTTCTTCTTGGCTGCGCCCTTGATGCTCACCTGTTTGCGCTTGGTGCCAGCCTTGCGGCTTGCTACGGGCTTCTTTGCTTTCTTGGCCATTGGATACTCCCTCGTCTTTGAAGAAACAGTATCACGGGCAAGCTGTTCCGTCTTCGACTCTTTTAACGAAAAGTGGGAAATCAGCGGTCCGGCCACCATATGTTTGCCAGCAGTCGGCGACGATTGCGGCCGTGCCGGGCGTGGGCTCGATCATCTCCCCTGGTCTTGAGCCCCCCGGCGCGGCTTTTTCTTGCCACATAGGCAGGGCATGCAGTTCCAGTTTACCACATTGGTATTCAGACTGGCCAAATCGCCTTGAAGTCGCTTATAGATACTACCACGTAAGGTAATGGAAGCCCTGCAATCAGGGCAAGAGAGGGTACTATGGACAATAAAAACACCATCATCGGCATCGTCGCGGCCGTCATCCTGCTGGCGATCATCGGGTGGTATGCCGGCTGGTTTGGCAGCAAGGCCCCGATTGAGGCTACGGCACCTGCCACCACGACTGAGCAACCCGCAGTCCCAGCGCCGGCTCCGGCCACTCCACCGGCGACGACCGACCAGGGCACCACCCCTGCCGCGCCCGCCACCCCGCCGGCCACGACCACAACCCCGTGATCGGAAAGCCTTCCGTGGGAACCATGGGCCTGTGCCTCTGGTTCCCTGGAGGGCGCGTCGGTGATGTTGGTGTGAAAGCAATAGAACCGGTCCCGGCCTTTCGGGAGTTCTCCTGCATCAAGTCTGGTCCCCAAAGTTCACAAACGAAGTGCAACACCAGATTAAGATGCAGGTATGGGACAGAGTTATCGACATCTTTCGCTGGAAGACCGTTCTGGATTTCTGCGGTGGAATGTAAGGATTTCTAGTTCGTCACGTCCTTGTGCAGCGACCTAATCCGCTGGGCCAGGGAAATCACGTTGGTGATGGCGCTTTTTGGCTTGTCCGCTTCGACGGCGACGGGCGCTTCGGCCAGGAGTTCAACGGCAACTTCCGGCGTGGCGGCTGACCAGGCCTGATCGAGGCGCTTG
>JBAVOA010000499.1:0-2331 GCA_049691635.1 Aestuariivirga sp.
ATGTTCCCCAACGCACCTTTGGGCCACACGACGGGAAGCCCAGGGCGAGAGCGTGAAAGATGATAAAGCCCGTGAGGTGACTTTCCGCCAGCCGGCTTAGGTCCAAAGCGACCGCAATCCGAAAAACGCCGTATCCTTCACCCGCCTTGCCACACCCTGGAAAGCTGAATTCCGCGGGTCCACGCAATAGGTCATGCTCCACACGCAGCGGCGCTCGCCTTCGCTGATGGGGGTGACCTTGTGCCGGACCTTCGCCCCTTCAAAGACGATCATCCGGTTGGGCGGCGTGGAGATTTCAACTTCGTGACCACCATGTTTGGCCTGCAGCCGCGCCGCCGAAAGCACGCCATTGCGGCCCCGGTTCACGAGCGGAATGAGCACCGTGAAGTGCCGCCCACGATAGAAATTATGGTCATAATGCCAGTTGATGTGGTCGCCCGGCTTCTCATAAAAAAGCACCGAGCACGAGCTCTCGTCATGCAAAGGCGTGGGCCTGACCTCCACCCCGACGATGCGCGACACGAGCCAGCGCATCTCCACCGAAAGATAATGGTCGACAAGCGTAGGTGCCTTTTTACGCAGCGCCGAATAGGCCACCGTGCCGCCCTTCTTGTGGGTCGGCAGATAGCTGCGTACGGTTTCGACCAGGGCTTCAACCTCCGCGGCGATCTGCGCAAACAGATCAGCCGCCAGGACATCATCGCGTGTGGCAAGCGTCGTGACACTCATGTGTCAGCGGATAGATCAGGATTTTGAACATTGGATGACGGTTTCGCCCGCAGGCTCAGTAAACCTTCACGGCCTTCCGGCTCATGGAAAAGCCGTGGGAGCCTCTGGTGCAGGCAAGGCCCGTGGTGGACGAGATGCAGCTGAAAGGCCCCTCGGACCATACTTCGCCATACTCGAATATATTTTCGGAGCCGCAGCACGAGGCATCGCCCACGTTGGTGTAGCGCTTGGCCTTGCCCGATGCGGCAAGCACCGCGCGAATATAGGCAGGCTCTACCCGGTCGCAGGAAAGCTCCGCCCCGCCTTCGGCAGTCTCGTACGTATCCGTGCCGCCGGCTGGCGTATAGATGCAGCCCACATTGTTGGAAGGCATGGTGAATTCGATCTGCCCCTGGTCATTCGCGTCGAATTCAACCGCAAGGGCAGGGGCGGCCAATGCGAAAATGGAGAGAGCGGCGGCGGCAATGCGGATCATGATCGGATTCCTTGGTAAGCGGTAAACTTGAAAGCAACTTTGCAAACCTAAGATGAACAGCGCTTGAACGCTACTTCAGCTCGATCTCGATAAACGCATACTCCGTCTCATTGGCGTTGATCACGTCATGTTCCACGCCTTCCTTGCGGAAATAGGGCACGCCCTTTTTCATCTCGGCCAGGCTCGTGCCCGTCTTGGTTTCCAGCTTCACCTTCCCGTCCATCAGCGGCACCACCACATAGTCGTGCCCATGCCGGTGCCAGCCCGTATTGGTGCCGGGCGCGAAGCGGTATTCGGTGACGATCACCTTGTCGTTGTCGATATGGACGGTGGCTTTGGCTGTTCCGGTCATGGCGGTTCCTCAATTTTCACCTTATGTAGACGGGGAACTAGCATTTCCCGCAAGTATGTTATATTATAACAACATGACCTTCCTTGACCCCCACCATGACAACGCCCATTGCACCGCCGATCTGATCGCCCGGGCCGAGCGCACCTGCGAACGGCGCGGCAGCAAGCTCACCGGCCAGCGCCGGGAAATCCTGAGCTCCGTCGCCCAAAGCCACACGGCCGTCGGCGCCTATGATATCATCGAACGCATGGCCGAGCACGGCCCCCGGCCTGCGCCCATCACTGTGTATCGCGGCCTTGATTTTCTTCTCGCCCATGGCCTCGTCCACAAGATCGAAAGCCGCAATGCCTTTGTGGCCTGTTCCCATGCCCACGAGGGCCAGCCCGCGGCCCTGCTGATCTGCGAGGCCTGCGGCACCGTGGCCGAACTCGACGTGCCGGAGATCTTCGAGCGCATCGCAGAGAAGGCGCAAGCCCAGAAGTTCACGCCTGCTCATACGGTCGTTGAAATGTCGGGCACCTGCGGCGCCTGCGCGAAGGCCGCCTGAGATGCTGAAAGCCAATGACGCGCTGCTCCGTGCGCATGACGTGACGCTCAATCTCAACGGCCGCCTGATCCTCGATCACGTGAACCTCGCCGTGCGCCGGGGCGAGATCGTCACCGTCATCGGCCCCAATGGTGCCGGCAAATCCACTCTGGTGCGAGTGATGCTTGGTCTTCGCCCGCTCACCTCGGGCCGCATCGAACGCCTGCCCAACTTGAATGTGGGCTATGT
>JBAVOA010000500.1:0-7053 GCA_049691635.1 Aestuariivirga sp.
GACGATGACATTGTCCAAGAAAGCACAAACTTCATGAAAAGGCTTGTTCTCTTCCCCGAACTCTACACGACTTTCGAAAAACAGCGGCGCTTCGGACTCCTCGTCCGCAACATGATACAGTATGTCAAGTTCATGGAGCGCAAGGAACTCGATGAGTTTTATCTATTCAGCTACGGAACCCGCGACGCGGAGGCACTTCTTGCCGTTCAGCGCGACGGCACGTTTCCCGCCGGTTTCCACGTCCTCACCCCTCCACTATGGCTGGCCTCCAGGATCGGTCTGATCATCTATTCTATGATCGGTCCCTTCATCCACCGTGCCGAACTTAAGAAGGCCGACGTTTTCAAGACTCAGCAGGTAACGGGATCATGGACCGCATTGATCGCGAAGATCCTCTGCAAAAAGCCGCTTCTTTTTCGTCTTGGCTATCCGCTCTCGGTAAGGTTCCGGTCTGAAGGCAAGAGGCTGAATTACTTAATCGCGCGCTTTGTCGAGCGCCTCGTCGTCCGCAATGCAGACCATGTTGCTGTCACTTCGAGCATCATGCAGCGATATTATGGCGCCATGAGCCGACAGCCCAATGTAACGATGTTGCCGAACTATGTTGACCTGTCCCTGGCAAGTCCGATCAGCGAGTATGATCGCAGAAAGCCCATCTTGTTCGTTGGTCGCCTGGAGCCGGTGAAGAACATCGACAAAATCATCGTAGCGTGCAGCCGTCTGAAGGTTCCCCTCCACCTCTATTACGGCGGGGGCAATCTTGAAGGCCACCTGAGAAAGCTCGCGGCAGAGGTAGGTGCTGTTGTGGAGTTCAAGGGTTCGGTCTCGAACGAAGAACTCATGCGAATTCATCACAATCATTCGATATTCATGCTGTGTTCGTTGCGCGAGGGCATGCCCAAGGCGATGATTGAAGCAATGGCATCGGGTTTGATTTGCGTGGGCACCAGGACCGATGGTGTCTCCGAATTGATCGAGCATGGCAAGACTGGTTACCTTGCCGGGGGCTTCGATGCTGATGCGATTGCAACCGCCTTGGCGATGGCTCTCAAGGAAATGAACCCGCAGATCGGCCGGAACGCACGCGAATTTGCAATCAAAAACCACGCTCTCGACCACGCCGTCGACATTGAGCTCGGTATCCTCAAGAAAATCATCACATTGGCGCAAGCCGCCGATCATCGGCCTTCTCTGAAAACTGGAAAGTCGAGTGCGTCAACCGGTCAGCCTTCTAACTGAGGAGCGAGGACGAAACATGGCCAGCAAACCCAAGTCCGCTGAAATGGTGCCGGGTCCGGGATTTCGCGTTCGGATGAATTTTGAGCGTCCGCCGAAAGAACTTGTCGATCAGTATCGTCAATTCGACACGCCTGATATTTCCGACATGCTAAATCGCATGTTCACGATGAGTGCTGACATCCACAACGTCGTGAACAATAATCCGCTCGTCGGCCTTGCCTGTACCGTCAAGGTGTTTCCTGGCGATAATCTGATGGTCCACAAGGCGCTGGACGCCGCCAAGCCAGGTGATGTGGTGGTGATCGATACCAGCGGCAGCCAGAGAAATGCCGTTTTGGGTGACCTTGTCACCAATAAGGCACGGCACCGCGGCATTGCCGGTTTCATCGTTGATGGCCTGGTCCGTGACCTTCCCGGCCTGAGGGAGGTCGGATTGCCGGTCTTTGCCAGAGGGGTTACCCCATTCGGTCCGCTTCACCGCGGACCCGGCGAACTAAACTATCCGATAAGCTGCGGTGGAATCGTCGTAAAGGCTGGCGATATCATTGTGGCCGACCACAATGGCGTTGTCGTTGTGCACAAGGAGTTTGCCAATAATATCATTGAGCGGCTGAAGGCGCATAAGGAGGGCATGGCAAAATACGTAGAAGACGTAAAGCGAGGTATCTTCTCCAATGATTGGGTGGACGCCCAACTGAACAGCGACAATTGCGTGATCGACGACTAACTCATGCGGCCCGCAACGAGGAAGAATGGTCACCAAGCCCTTTGCACGGAAGAATGTACGGCGTCCTATGACAATTGATACTTCGATACCCGTTATGTTGCTCGGTGGAAGGGAAAACGCCTTGTCCATAACCCGCAATCTGGGCCGGCTTGGAGTCAAAGTCAGAGTCAGCAATGTGCCACACTCCTGGGCAACGGGCTCGCGATTCTGCGCCGAATCCTTTCCCGTATCCAAAGGTCTGACGTTGGCCGGCCATTGGAAGGAGCTGCTGCACGGCAAGGGTAGTGAACGTTTTCATGGTCAGGTGATCTTCGCCTGCAATGACGCCGCTCTCGAATATCTCGCCGATAACCGTGATGCCCTTCTGGCTCACTATCTTCTTGTCGACTCGGAGCCCCGCCTACAGCGCGCCTTGCTCGACAAGAAGGAAACCCTAGAGCTAGCGCGTAAGGCGGGTGTGCCAACGCCCAACTTCTGGAACATTAATGACCCAAGCGACGTTGAAAGAATAAGAGATGAAATCCGCTTTCCCGTTATGGTGAAGCCAATCCACTCTCATAAATTCAATAGAGTCTTTGGCCGAAAGCTCTTTATCATCGACAACAGCTTTGAGGAGGTTGCGGAGAAAATCCGTCTGTCCCACGAACATGGCATGGAGGTCATGGTCGTTGAGATGATACCTGGCCCTGACAACCTGTTGGCCAGCTACAACACCTATATCGATTCCGCCGGGAACAACCTCTACCACTTCACTAAACGCATCATCAGACGCTTTCCGGTGAATCGGGGTGGCGCGTGCTACCACATCACCGAATGGCTTCCGGAAGTGGCCGAGCTGGGCCAGAAATTCTTCAAGGGCATCGGTTTCAAAGGTATCGGCAATGTGGAGTTCAAGCGCGACCCTCGCGATGGTCAGCTGAAAATCATCGAATCGAACGCGCGCTTCGTGGCTGCCCATGAATTGTTCGTGCGATCAGGCGCACCGAGCGACTTGCTTGTCTATTGCCACCTGACGAAACAGCCCTCGCCGGACCTGAGCAACTACAAGCAGTTCATGCGCATGTGGTATCCGGTGCGGGACTTCCTAGCCTATCGCGAGCTGCATGCTCGAGGCGAGTTGAGTTCTGGCGGGTGGCTGCGCAGCATCATGCACCCACAGGTCTTTCCGGTGCTAAGCATTTCTGACCCGAAGCCGGCCATAACGGCCTTGATCAGCCGCTTGTCGCCTATGAACAATTCGTGGTCCGTCGAGTGAGTTGGCCTTCGAGTTGCCTCTGTATCGAACTGTATCATAGTAATCAGAAAGGTGCCGAAACGACGGAAGCGCTATCTTGACCAGTTTGTGCACGATCTCCTGCTGTCAGCGTTGTTTATTCACTAAGTTAAAGCGTCTGCGATTGTGCGATTTCGGAGCAAAATAATGAAAAAACACCGTGTCGGCATAATCCTGAACGATCTCGTCTGCTCGAGACGCATTCAAGACACTATTCATGCCCTCAAAACTGAAAATAACATTGAACTCATACTCATTCTCGAGAATATCTCGGGTCAAAAATCAGGACGCTGGTCAAAAATAGCTCAAGATTTTCGACGGAAACGCACATTGAATTCAATGAGCTCTTTGACATTCTCGGTGCTGCAAACATTAGAACGCCGTCTCATCTATTTCTTAAGTAATTCGGCGCGGAAGCACTTCGAACAAACAAAAATCGAACCAGACGAATTCATCAACTGCATTAAAGTTAAACCATTACTGTCTGAAGATGGAAAGACCTCTTATTGCAGAGACGAAGACTTAGAATCACTAGACCAGCTAGATCTGGATATAATTCTGAATGGAAAAGTGAACACAGTTTACTGCGGCAAGATTTTGAGTTCATCCCGCTTGGGAATCATATCGCTGCAACTTGGTGACAATCGTGGGCATTGCAGCACACCTATCGCTTTTTGGGAAGTCTATAGGCGGGCGCCTTCCACTGGGTTCGCAATCCAGATTGTCAACGAAAAACAGGAAGGAGGAGCAGTCCTTTACCGTGGAGAGGTAATAACAAAGAGAACGTACACGGAAAATCTTTTTCACCTCTATAGAGAAAGCAGCCCCTTTCTTGCTTTCATCGTCAAGAAGCTCTTGAACCACGACAAATCAATCAAGATGGAAGAAAAACGTCCGGTTGCCGGAATAATTCATAAATACCCAAACACCTGGCAGACTGCAAACTACATCCTCAAGAGCCTCATGCTGTATGCAAATCTGTTTATTGAAAGAAAGTTATTGCAAAGGGATCAGCGCTGGGGCGTAGCCTATTCACGAAATTTCTGGACGGATGTTACACTTTCTGCAGGAAAGCTGATACCCAATCCCAAATGCCGGTATCTGGCCGATCCATTTGTGATCAAGAAAGATGGAAAGCACTACATATTCGTTGAGGATTACGACTTCAGGAGAAAACTTGGCGCAGTATCATGTGTCGTTGTTAACTCAGACGACACCCATGAAATCATCGACAATGTCCTTGTCGAACCTTTTCATCTGTCTTTTCCATTTGTCTTCGAGGAGTCCGGCGAAATATTCATGTTGCCAGAAACGCACGAGGGAAATGGCATAAGGCTTTATCGTTGCATGGAGTTTCCAAATAAATGGGAATTGGACACGGAACTTCTAAGAGGCGTGTCGGCTGCAGATACCATGCTGATAAAGCGGCACGACAAGTGGTTTATGCTCACGAATATGAACCAGTTTCTTTCCAACGATCACTTGTCGCAGTTGCATGTGTTTTGGTCCGATAAACTTCGCTCATCCGATTGGAAACCATTGTCATCGCTTCCGATTGTGAACAGCTCCCGGATAGGGCGGAATGCCGGACTCCTGTCCGGCAAGAATGGTGATTGGTTCAGGGTTAGACAGTGCCAAGCGTTCAATCAATATGGGGCAGGCTTCTCGATCGCCAAAATTACGCAACTTGACCTGGATGGATATTCGGAGGAGTCATTCGCGAAGATTGAACCTCTGTTTTTCGACAACTTGAAGGGAACGCATCATATGCACGGCGTTGAAGACTTCACGGTCTATGACTTTGTAAGAGAAGAACGATATTCCTAATGCGTAATTGGCGGTTTCAGACCTCGTGTTTGAGGGTGGGAACTTGGCGATATGAATAGCCCCTAGATTTGTAGACACTTTGCCCCTTTAAAATGAGGCAAGGAGACGATCATGGGCAAAGGCAATTTCACTGAAGACTTCAGGTTGGATGCGATCAAGCAGATTACGGAGCGCGGACATTCCGTCGCTGGTGTTTCAAAGCGTTTGGGTGTCAGCGCGCACTCTCTTTACGGCTGGATGAAGCGGTATGCTGCCGCTCCCAGTGCGGCGATGAAGGACGATCAGTCGGCGGAGATCAGGAGGCTGAAGCAGGAACTGGCCGCGTCGCCGAGGAGCGTGACATATTAGAAAGAGGTGAGCCCTTGCGAACGCGTATTTCGCCAAGGATGCAAAATGAGATACGCGTTCATCAAGGGGCATCACCAGCAATTTAATGTCCGCAGCATGTGCAGCTTGCTGACTGTTCATCCCAGCGGGTTCTATGCGTGGCTCAAGCGACCGTTCAGCAAACGGGCCAGGCTGTGTAAAAACGCGGGATTATATTTTTGCAACCATGCATTTCCAATTAGCACAACATTCTTCGGCTAATTTTTCTGTTTCGGCGTCTGATGTCATCTTATGGGCGGGACATGGGGCCCTGGGCGGTGACTTGGCCGTATGGGGAGATAAATTACGCCCAGCAGGGGCTCACACTCTCATTCCCGTGCAAGGCGTCTGGCGTGCTTGGCAGGCCCAGGTTTAAAGCTGCTGTGGCTGGTCAGGCTGTGAGGCTTCTTCTCCAACTTGTGGTGGCAACTATTGGATGCGCTCCATTGCGATGCCGAGCTTGCCGTAGTCCTTCGTGCCGACGGGGCCCGTGGTCATATGGCGCAGGATTACCGCCATGAGGCCAAGCCCGCCGACGATGGCCAGCACCGCAAGGTTCTTGCGATCAGAGGCCAGCACATATTGCCGCCAGTCCAACGTCTGCAGGTAATCAACGAGCTCGCCCGCCAGCAGCAAAAGCCCGCCTGCTCCAATCGTGAGATAGCCAAAAATCTGCGTCCGCCAGCCTTTGAGCATGGGCGAAAAAAGAATGAAGCCAAGCGCTGTGACGAGCGCCAGCAGCAGAAACAAGCCAAGATATTGCATCAGGTTCTCCTTCTGAAAGTTGCGAGCATGAGATCGATGAGAGCTGCCAGCAGCCCGCGTGGCCTGGCGGCTTCAAAGGTGCCCAAGAGATCGGGCCCGGTGCCTGCATATACTGGCAGCGCAACTCTCGTTGGCACGCCATGAACGGCGAACAAACCGCCTTTTGTGGGCAATATGAATGAATTTATGGCATCCTTGGCCAACCCAAATTCCAATATGGACAGATCAGCGCCACATTGCCGTGGGATGGAAGGGGAGGCGGCGAAGGTAAATTCGTAGGAGTCGAATATGAGTAACCGCCGATTTAGCCACCTGATCCTTCTCACCACGGCAACTCTAGCCCTCGCGGGCTGTGCAAAGAGTCCTCAATCCAATTCTGCGTCCTATGGCGCCCAGGCCGGGTTGCTCACCGCTAAGAACGGCATGACGCTTTATGTTTTTGACAAGGACAAGGGCGATCAATCGAGTTGTTACGACAAATGTGCGGTGAATTGGCCGCCTTACGTCGGCACAGGCGAAACGAGGCCCGACATGTGGCAACTTGTGCAGCGCAACGATGGGATCATTCAATGGACCTATGACGGCAAGCCTGTCTATTTCTTCAAGGGAGACACAGCCCAGGGCGACGCCAATGGTGACGGCAAGGACGGCGTCTGGCACGTCATTAACGTGTAGACCGTTGTCCTGATTGGAGTGCCCCCCGTGAAGTGGTCCACCAACTGGGATAGGATTGTTCCATTTTAGGAGGACTGGCGAATGGCAGGTCATCGGCTACAAGGTCATTCAAGTCCTGAGGCGCTGCGAAAAGGCGCGGAAGGTTGCGCGGGTGAAAAAGATCGGAACGGCGGTAGTTTGG
>JBAVOA010000501.1:0-1558 GCA_049691635.1 Aestuariivirga sp.
ATTTCTCTGTCGCCGAGCTTTTCCGCGTGGGGCTTCCCGTATCGATCCGGATCGGCTCGTTAGCCATGCTGCTGTCCCTTGTTGCCGGATGCACCTTCGGTGTTGTGGCGGCACTGCGCCAGAACAAGGCGGTCGACTATATGGTGATCGCCACGGCCGCAGCCGGTTCCACCATTCCCACATTTGTGATTGCGCCCATAATCCAGCTTGTGTTTGGCCTGACTTGGCACATGCTCCCCGTGGGGGGCTGGAACGATGGCGCCGCGTTGAACACCATTGGCCCCGTCATCACGCTCGCCCTGCCGCAGCTTGCCACCGTGGCCCGCCTCATGCGAGGTTCGATGATTGAATCGCTCCATGCCAACCACATCCGCACCGCACGCGCCATGGGTCTGTCCGACTATGCGGTTGTGGTGCGCCATGCCATGCGGGGTGCCCTGTTGCCGATCGTGTCCTATGCCGGGCCTGCCGCTGCGGGGCTGCTGACGGGCTCCATTATTGTCGAAACAATATTCCAGATACCTGGTGTAGGGCGTTACTTTATCGATGCCGCACTGAACCGCGACTATACGCTGGTGATGGGAACCGTGGTGATGATCGCCATCTTCACCATTGTCTTCAATCTCATTGTCGACGTTCTCTATGCGGTTGTCGATCCCCGGGTGCGCTATGACTGATGCAACAGTGACGATCACCGCTGGCCGCTCGCTTTGGGCCGATGCCTGGGCACGGTTGAAGGCCAACAAGGCCGCCATGTTCAGTGCGGTCTATTTGGCGTTCATTGTTTTTCTCTGTCTTGTTGGGCCAAATCTCGCCGCCCATGAGTTCTCGACCCAATATCCCAGTTATGTGCGCGTGCCACCAAGCCTTCAGCCCTATCCAAAGGCCGACACCCTCGACCAGGAAATCAAGGATTTGGTGCGCAAAGCCCATCTCGAATTAAAAGGGTGGGTTGAAAAGGATGGCCGCTTCTATGTCACCGTGACCTCGGCAAAGCCCATCGACGAGCGCGTCACCCGCTACCTCGACCGGTCCAATTCCTTCCAGGACGGGAGGGTTGAAAGCAAATCCCCAGATGGCCTGACCCTGGTCATGAGCGCCGCCATCAAGCATCTCTATTTTTATTTTGGCACCGACACGAGCGGCCGTGATCTCCTCACCCGGACATTGATCGCCGGCCGTGTTTCGCTCGCCGTCGGCCTGCTGGCCGGCTTTGTCGCCGTGTTCATTGGAGTTTTCTATGGCGCTGTCTCGGGCTTTATTGGTGGCAAGACCGACGAAATCATGATGCGCATTGTCGATATTCTCTATTCGCTGCCCTTCACTTTTTTCGTCATCATGCTCGTGGTCTTCTTCGGGCGGAATTTCATGTTGATGTTTATCGCCATCGGGGCCGTGCTCTGGCTCGACATGTCGCGCATTGTGCGGGGCCAAACCCTGTCTCTGAAGCGCCAGGAATATGTCCAGGCCGCCGAAGCTCTGGGCGTTGGCAGTGCTGGCATATTGTGGCGGCACGTCATTCCCAACATGCTGGGACCGATCATCATCTATGTGACCC
>JBAVOA010000502.1:0-2718 GCA_049691635.1 Aestuariivirga sp.
TCGAAGAGACCTTTTTCCTTGTCGTGCATTTCCCATTCCTCCGTTTGTACTTGTTTGGTCGTCTGGAGTTAGCCCGGTGCGGTTTTCCCGTTCTTCTTGCCGGGCTCCCGTCCCGGTTTGGCGTTGACGAGACGGCGCGCCGTCGCCTCGTCGATGATCAGGCCAAAAAGAAGACCGCTTTCAAGAATGGCGCGGATGGCCTGAGTTTTCGATGTGCCGCCAGCAAGGGCGACAATCCTGTGCGATTTGAGATCTGCGATGCGCGGTGCCAGCGCCCGGTCGGAAACAGTGTTCGGCAAATGCGTTCCGTCGGAGGCGAAGAACTGGCCGAGGATTTCGGCGCAGGCACCGGATTTCACCACCTCATCAATGTCTTCCTCATCGACCATGCCAGCCGAAGCAATGAAGCTCTTCCGGTCAACTTCACCGATGCCTGCAATATAGATCGGCGCCTGCCTCGCCATGGCAATCACATCGGAAACGCCGTACTGCGCCTCAAGTACCTGACGGTCTTTCGCAGTGTTGGCAAAGAATGGCACCGGCATGACATATGCTTCAGCGCCAGTGCGCTCGGCCAAGCGATGAATCACATCGAAAGGGCTCGCCGCAAAACGACGGGTGAGACCGCCAAGCAGGGATACAAATTTGACCTTGTTAGCCGGGACACTGGGCATCAGGTCGATAGCGGCCGCCAGCGTGCGGCCATGGCCAATTCCAATCATGTCATAGCGCGCACTTTCGATCAGGTTTCGAATGTACCGGGCACCGGCCATTCCGAGGGTACGCAGTGGCAATGTACCGTCGTCAATATTGGGGACCACTTCACAGAGCTGGAGACCGAAGCTGGCTTTGAGTTTTTCCTCAAGCTCAATGCAGCCGGCAATCGGGCCTTCAACGAAGACCCGGATCAACCCTTCGCTGCGCGCCCTGGCGATCAGCCGGTGCGCTTTCGTGCTTTGCACGCCAAGCAATTCCGCCACTTCGCCCTGTGTCTTGCCGCCAGCAAAATGCAGCCACGCAGCGCGGGCGGCCAATGCGGCCTCCTCGTCCACCTGCAAACCTGACTGGTGCAAAGTCACACTCGGCTTTTCCCTGCTGAAATATTTTTCTTGAGGTGCAATATTTTTCATATATGCTCCAGAGTCAATAGAAATCGATATTGCGGCGCAACAAGCAACTGATCGGCACATGGGATTTTCCTTGTCAGTCAATACCAATCCAATGGTGAACCGCTTTGCGGAGCTGGAGGATTTGATTTCGGTTCTGGTCGACGAGATCGGCATCGGCCATATCCAGCTGGTGCATGAATTCATCAATCCGTCGTGGAAAGCAGCAACAGTAAAGCGGCTCACCGACCGCATGGCGAAAGCCTGCGTCACAAAAGGTGCGGCAATCACTTCGATCATGACCGGACCCTATGGCAGGCTTAATCACTTTGCCCATCCCGACGCCGAGGTTCGCGATTATTATGTCCAGTGGTTCAAAGGCATGGCGGATATCGCTGCCGATCTTGGGGCGCCCGCCATCGGCACACAGTTCGGCATCTTCACCTATCGTGATTATGACGATCCCGAAAGGCGCAGCGCCTTGATGCAGATCGCGCTCGATTGCTGGAGGGATGTCGCAGAACACGCCAAGCTGCGGGGACTTTCCTATTTGTTCTGGGAACCCATGTCGGTGGGCCGTGAACTTGGCCACACGTTAAAAGAGTGCCAGATGCTACAGAACTGGATTGACGCAGCGAAGCTGCCCGTCCCGCTGAAACCGATGGTCGATATCGATCACGGCGATGTCACCTCGTCCAATCCTGCCGATGTGGACCCCTACGCCTGGGCCAGGGATTTTGCCACGCAATCACCGATCATCCATATCAAGCAGAGTACCATGAACAAGGGTGGCCATTGGCCTTTCACCGCGCACTACAACAGGGACGGTTGCATTATGCCAGACAGGCTGATTGCCGCTGTGAAGGCTGGCGGCGGAACCGACAATGAATTATGCCTTGAACTTGCATTCCGCGAGCGCGAACCCACGGATCGCGACGTGGTTGCGGCGTTGCGCGAATCCGTGGCTTACTGGGCTCCCTATACGAAGACAGGATATAATTAATGCCGCCAAAGGTCCCTTGGATAGGCACAAGCTGGAAGATGAACAAGCTGCGCGCCGATGCCGTTGAATTCGTAAACACACTCAAGGCTTCGCCCATTGCTGCCACGGAATCTGCCCAGCCGTTCGTCATTCCACCGTTCCCTTACATTGCCGAAGTTGCTGACATTCTCAAGAATACACGCGTGAAGATCGGGGCCCAGGACATGCACTGGGACGATCAGGGCCCGTGGACCGGGGAAGTCTCCGCCCCGATGGTGAAGGACTGCGGAGCCAGCATGGTGGAGCTTGGCCATAGCGAGCGCCGTACATTCTTCAACGAGACTGACGAGACCGTGGCCCTCAAGGTTCAGGCGGCCTTGCGGCACGGACTTCTGGCGCTTGTCTGCATTGGCGATAGCAAAGCCGAATATGATGCTGGCCAGACAGCAGCGGTCCTGGAAAAGCAAACGCGTATCGCGTTGAGCCATGTGGGCAAAGCTGCCCAAGGCAAGGTTATCTTCGCCTATGAACCGGTGTGGTCCATAGGTGAAGGCGGTGTTCCCGCAGACCCGGAATTTGCCAATGGACAGCATAAATGCGTTAAGGCGGTCACCAGGGACGATGCTGGAG
>JBAVOA010000503.1:0-4014 GCA_049691635.1 Aestuariivirga sp.
GTTTATCGGGGCGCCCTCGATGAATATCGTCCGGGGCTACATCAGGAAGAAGAAGCGATACGTCGTCGAAGTAACTGATGCGGAGGGTGTTATCCTCTTTCCCCTGCCCAAGCGGCTCCTGGCAGCGGCGGCGGCCCGAGAGGAACAGGAAGTCTTTCTCGGAATGCGTCCTGAAACCATCACACGGCAAGGCTCCCAGCGCCCGTCACCGGATCTATTTGCATTCCAGCGGACCATCGATGTCGTGGAGCCGACGGGGCCAGATACGATGCTGGTTTTCACGCTCGGCAATATCGAGGCCATTGCCCGTGTTCACCCCGAGGACCGTGAACCTTTGGGAACGGACTATGCTTTCGAGGTCGACATGGGGAAGGCGAAGCTGTTCGACATCAAAACCAGGAAGCGGTTGTGAGTGTTGGGACAAACACTGAAGACCGTGGCTTGCGGCCATGACGCAGTCCGGCTCTATCGCGCTTGTCGCTGATATTGGGGGGACATACGCCCGCTTTGCCCTCGCCGATATCAGTACGAGGGAAATCCGCGAATACAGGAAATACAAGGTTTCCGAATGTGATTCGCTGGAGGCCGCTGTCACGCGTTATCTCGCGTCGGTTGCGCAGCGGCCAGTGAGAGCCTGTTTCGCGATTGCCGGGCCGGTGGGTGGCGAAGTCATCCGCCTCACCAACGCAAACTGGTTTTTCACCCGCGCCGGGCTGCGTGATGCGACAGGTGCGGAGGTGGTTATCTTCGCCAACGACTATGAAGCCCTTTCCCACTCACTCCCCTATCTTACCGACAAGGAATTGTGCCAAATCGGCGGTGGAAGTTCGGTAGCACAGGCGGCAAGAGTGGCCGTCGGCCCCGGTACCGGCCTTGGTGTTGCGGCGCTATCCTGGTCAGGAGCCGGATGGTCAGCCATCTCTGGCGAGGGCGGCCATATTTCTTTTGCTGTCGAAAATACCGAGGAATTCGAAGTCTTTAACCTTCTCCGGCGTGAGGTGGGGCATGTGTCAGCGGAAAGGTTGATATCAGGCCCCGGTCTTTCACAGGCCTACGCCGTCTTTGGCGAAATGAACGGTCGAGCTCCTGTGAAGCTTGGAGCCGCGGAAATTGTCGAGCGCGCCAGAAATGGAACTGATCCCGTCGCCATCAAGACGGTCGGGCTATTTGCCGAGTGGCTGGGCCGGTTTGCCGGGGACGCCGCCCTCATGTTCGGCGCGCGCGGGGGCGTCTATGTTGCAGGCGGGGTTGCGCCGCGGATCCTGGACGTGCTGATTGCCGGGCGGTTCCGCCTGGGTTTTGAATCTAAGGGCCGTATGACAGACTATATGAGGCGCATTCCAACCCATGTGATTCTCATCGAAGATGCAGGGCTCAGAGGTGCGGCGGCCATGCTGATGGCGACGGATGAGGATAGGCCTGGGGCTTGAAGATCAGTTACTGGCCGGTGCTTCGGCTGAAAAGGGCAAGCAGGCGAAGGAATGCCGCAACGAGAACATTGACGAGGCGTGGCCCCTTGGCGGTCGCGATGAATTCTTCGTCGTCGCGCATATCGGATGGCCGGAGCGTGCAGGGCCAGTGGCCGTTCGGCTCGAATGCCTTGCCATTGAGATGTATAGACCATCCCGGCGCCGCCTGGTCCACAAGGTGCAGCACGTGATCGGTGGATGAGAGGTCTTTCTGACCTGCCCGATATATTGTACCAGACGCAGTGAGAGATTATTGCATGGGTAGTCTCCCGTCGAGAGGGGTGGATTTTGGTGTGACGGTGTGGGGTGCAGTATCCGAGTGCAGAGTGCGGGCTTACGGCTAAACGACTTCTGGCCGGGACACATAGTGATAACCGTAACGCGATGGCGATGGGTGCTTTCCTGCTCGGTTGGAGAGTGGCTACGCTGACGTGCGCTAGAGCGCAACAACTTGAAACATCATGCAGCAAATAATTGTGGAAAACGTCAGTAAATACTGGATTGCGTCGTTGCGCCGTGCCGCATCGAATTGCCCCAAGTTGTTTGGCAATCTTCTTCTAAGCACTAGGTCGCTGGTTCGAATCCAGCCGAGGTCGCCAATTTTCAATCAAGTCATTGGGTTAATTAGGTTTATTGCTCAATATTCCGCGCTTACTCGATAGCACGCGGCGCCTCCGCAACTCTGCTTTTCACCTCGCTGGAGGCTTGCCTGTGCGCGTCAGCAGCACCGCTTATGCGACCACTCCCAAGATTAGGCTTACTGGCTAAGAAAATCCGCGCATTTCGGTGCGGGCAGGGCGCCCCATGGCACGATGGGAACCGTAGATGTTGAGTTTTGCGGTGAGCCATCAATCAATTTGTCGGTATAGCTGAGATACACCAGCACATTGCGCTTGGCATCGCAGCCGCGCACGATCTGCATTTTTTTGAAAAACAGCGAACGGCGCTGGCGGTAGATTTCAGCACCTTGCTCGAACTTTGCCTTGATGGTTACAGGGCCAATTTGGCGGCATGCCAGGGAGGTTTCCGAGCGTTCCTCGGCAAATCCGGCCCAGCCAGACCAGCCGCCAATTTCAGGTACGGTAAAATAGCAGGCAACGCCTTCAACGGCGGGATCATCGATCACATAGGTCGCCAGTTTTGCATCAGGTGAAAGCAGATGAAAAACCGTGGACTTCTTGAAGATCAGTTCCGGATCATCTGCCGATTGGGCGAAGCTCGCCGTGCCCAATGCAGCCAGGATGGAAAGTGTTGCAATCAATCGCCAAATCATTGTCATCAAAGCCTCCATGCGTTCATTCCAGATAGGAATTATATCCAGTATT
Organism: Aestuariivirga sp.; assembly: GCA_049691635.1. Classification (GTDB taxonomy): domain Bacteria; phylum Pseudomonadota; class Alphaproteobacteria; order Rhizobiales; family Aestuariivirgaceae; genus Aestuariivirga. The sequence goes on from JBAVOA010000503.1 coordinate 2,795, forward strand.
TCAAGAGGCTTTTTTGAGCCGGTCAAACCCTTGTTTCAAATCATCAATCAGGTCATCGGGGCTTTCGAGGCCGATATGGAAGCGCAGGCAGGGGCCTGTATCCGCCCAGCGTGTCGCAGACCTGTGCGGCTTGAACGGTACGACGAGACTTTCAAATCCTCCCCAGCTTTCTCCGATGCCGATTATCTCGAAATGGTCCAGCATTGCCGCAATCTGTGCGTGACTGGCCGGCTTGAGGATGACTGATAGGAGGCCGGAGGCGCCAGTGAAGTCGCGCTTCCATAGAGCGTGACCGCGCGAACTTGGAAGGGCGGGAAAAATGACCTCGGCCACCTCGTGCTGACCTTCCAGCCAATTTGCAATCTTTAGCGCGCTCTCCATGTGCCGCTGAAGCCGCACACCAAGAGTACGCAGACCGCGTAGTCCCATTGCCATGTCGTCTGGTCCCGCGAACTGTCCAAGGGTCTCGAACCCTTCGCGGAACTGCGGCCAGACGTCTTTGGCGCAGGTCACGGTTCCAAGCATGATGTCGGCGTGGCCGCAGATATATTTTGTGGCGGCCTGAATCGACAAGTCGGCACCATGAGCAAAGACATTGCAATAAAGTCCCGAAGACCAAGTGTTGTCGGCGGCGACGAGCAGTCCGCGCTTGTGCGCCACCTCGGCGATCGCTGGCAAGTTCTGGACTTCGAGTGTCTGCGATCCCGGGCTTTCGCAGTAGATCATGCGTGTATTGGGGCGGATAAGCTCCCCGATCCCAGCCTCTATGAGCGGATCGTAGTAGGTTGTCTCAATTCCCAGCCCCGACAGTAGCGTATCGCAAAGATGCCTCACCGGAGCATAAACTGAGTCGGTCATGAGCAGGTGGTCGCCAGTCTTGAGGAGGGACAACAGGGTAGAGCTCACTGCCGCAAGACCTGAGGGACCTGCCTTGGCGGCATGGCCGCCTTCCAGCATCGCCACAGAGGATTCGAAGGCCCGCGATGTCGGCGTTCCCCGTCGGCCGTAGCTGTATTCTTTGTCCTTCGCGAAGAAATCGGCGAGGGTTGGAAACAGATAAGTGGAGATATGGTACACCGGCGGTGCAACGGCACCGTGGCTTGTGAATTCCCGGGCTGCCATAACAAGCCTGGTTTCAGGCTTCAACGAAGTGAGATCGGTGTTCTTTTTTGACATTTCCGCGTCCAGTCGGGTTAAAACACCTATCTACATGCCAAGAC
>JBAVOA010000504.1:0-3530 GCA_049691635.1 Aestuariivirga sp.
AGCCAGCGCTTGGCGGGATCGGGGTGCGCGTCCGGTCCCGTCACCAGCGACGCGGTGATTGCCGCCATGTTCACCGCGTGGCTGCCGAACGGCGCCATGGCCATGGAAGCAAGGCCCGTGGTGAGCAAACACGACGTGACGGGCGGCTCATAGCCACTGGCGCGCAACACCGCGAAACCCGGAAGATTTTGTGACGCCATGGTGACCAGAAACAGCGGCACACCGAGACTCAGAATTGTTGCGCCATCAAACTGCGGCGTGGTCCAGACAAGCCGCGTGAATCCTGCGGCACAGCAATCGCCCGCGAAGCTTCCGGCAAAACCCGCCAGCGTAACACCCAGCACCACAACCACCGGCACCGCAAACAGCGGATAACTCAGGCGCAATCCGAAGAACACGATGATCAGCGGCAAGACGAACAGCGGCATCGAGAGCGCAGCCACGGGAACCCCAAGCGTATATTTCAGCAACACGCCGGCCAGCATGGCCGCCGCAAGCGGTGCGGGAATTTGTGCAATGGCCCGCGCCAAAGGTTTGATCAGCGCCGTGAGGCACATGAGCAGCCCCGCCACCACGAAGGCACCGAGCGCATGTTCGTAAGTAACGCCAGCGGCGCTCGTGGCAATCAGCGCCGCGCCCGGCGTGGACCATGCCGTGATGATCGGCATCTTGTACGCCCAGGAAAGATAGAATGAGGTGAGCGCCATGCCGAAGCATAAGACCGCCGCCCACGACGCCTGCTGCGCGGGCGTCGCCCCAACCGCCTGCGCCGCCTGCATGATGAGCAGGATGGTGGAGGCAAAGCCCACCACGACAGCTGTCGCCGCCGACGAGCTGAGGCTGAACCAGCCGCCGCGTGACACCGTAACCTCGCTCATCGGATGGGCACTCCCGGCTCGTATTTTGAAACCCGCATGATCATCGTGGTTTTCACATGGTCCACATTGGCCGCCGCCGTCAGCGTCTTGATGATGAATTCCTGCAGCTCCGCCAGATCGCTGCCCATGCAGCGCAGGATGAAATCCGCCTCGCCCGAAATGGCATAGGCCTCGCGCACCAGCGGCCACTCCGCCACCCTGACCTCAAAGGCCCGCAGCTCCGCCTCGTTCTGGCTTTTCAGCCCCACCATGGCAAAAAGCTGCACACCATAGCCCAGTTTCTGCGCATCCAGCAGCGCCCGGTAGCCTACGATATAGCCTTGGCTTTCCAGAACCTGCACCCGCCGGAGGCAGGGCGGCGGCGACAGGCCAATGCGCGAGGCCAGTTCCACATTGGTTAACCGGCCATCCTTTTGCAGCTCCCGCAGGATCTTCAGATCAGTCAAATCGAGGGTGGTAGCCCGCTTCATGGGTCGTTTGTGCAACATTATTGCGTGAATCTGCAAGCGGTCTGTTGAGAAGCAGGCGTTGCGGTCTTGTTCCGGGGGGGAAATGAGCTATGTTATGGGCTCATAGCAACCCGGAGCCCGAAAATGCCCGCCCGCCACGCCCGCGTCCTGATCCTGGGGTCAGGACCTGCGGGTTATACCGCTGCGATTTACGCCGCCCGTGCCATGCTGAAGCCTATTCTCATTCAAGGCATCCAGCCCGGCGGCCAGCTCACCATCACCACCGATGTTGAGAACTATCCCGGCTTTGCCAAAGTCATCCAGGGTCCTTGGCTGATGGAGGAAATGAAAGCCCAGGCCGAACATGTCGGCACCGAAGTCATTTCCGACACCATCACCGAAGTGCGGCTGAAGGACAAGCCCATCTGGCTCAAGGGCGACAGCGGCCAAGTCTACACCTGCGATGCGCTCATTATCTGCACCGGCGCCCAGGCCAAGTGGCTGGACCTTCCGTCCGAAGAAAATTTCAAGGGCTTCGGCGTCTCTGCCTGCGCCACCTGCGATGGCTTTTTCTATCGCGAGAAGAAGGTGCTGGTCATCGGCGGCGGCAACACCGCCGTTGAAGAAGCCCTCTTCCTTACCAATTTCGCCAGCGAAGTCACCGTGGTTCATAGGCGCAATGAGTTCAAGGCAGAACGCATTTTGCAGAACCGTCTCTTCGCCCACCCGAAGATCAAGGTCATCTGGGATTCCGTTCTTGATGATGTTCTCGGCACCAGCAACCCCAAGGGTGTTACGGGCGCGCGCCTGAAGAACATCAAGACCGGCGCCACCCAGGAGGTTCAAGCCGACGGCGTGTTCATCGCCATTGGCCACAAGCCCGCAACCGAATTGTTTGAGGGTCAACTGCCCTTCAAGCAGGGCGGCTATCTCATTGTTGGAAATAACTCCATGGCAACGGGCATTCCCGGCGTCTATGCGGCAGGCGATGTGACCGACGATATTTACCGCCAGGCCGTCACCGCCGCCGGCATGGGCTGCATCGCGGCCCTCGAAGTCGAGAAATATCTCCATGCCAGTGAGCAAGTCCGCAAGGCAGCCGAGTAGCTGCCATGGATTGGGACAAGCTCAGGATCTTTCACGCCGTTGCGGATGCAGGTAGTTTTACCCATGCGGGCCACGAACTTGCCCTCTCGCAATCCGCCGTCAGCCGCCAGATCAGCGCCTTGGAAACGGACCTCAATGTGCCGCTGTTCCACCGTCATGCCCGCGGCCTCATCCTCACCGAGCAGGGCGAGGTGCTCTACCGCACTGCCCATGACGTGTTCACAAAACTTGCGGCGGCCAAAACCCGCCTGATGGATTCCAAGGAAAAACCTTCAGGTGAATTGCGCATCACCACAACCGTTGGTTTAGGTTCCGTCTGGCTCACGCCGCGCATCAAGGAGTTCACCGAACTCTATCCGCAGATCAGCGTGACGCTTCTGCTGGAGGACCGCGAACTCGATCTCTCCATGCGTGAGGCCGATGTGGCCATCCGTTTGCGCAGGCCCACCCAGCCCGATCTCATCCAGCGCAAGCTTTTCGTCGTGCATCACCACGTCTATGCCTCGACCGATTACATCAAGAAGCACGGCATTCCGAAATCCATCGATGATCTGGACAAGCACAAGATTCTGACCTTCGGCCAGGCCCCAGGCTATCTCACCACCATAAACTGGCTTGAGCGCGCCGGTCGCGCCGAGGATAATCCACGCCCCGTGGCGCTGCGCGTCAATAACGCCTATGGCCTCAGACGCGCTGTCCAGGCCGGCGTCGGCATCGCCTCGCTCGCCGACTACATCGTCGCCGCCGACAGCAACCTCGTGCAGATCGACCTGCCCATTGAACTCCCCGAGTTCGACAGCTACTTCGTCTATCCCGAAGAGCTGAAAGACACCAAACGCATCACCGCGTTCAGGGATTTCATTGTGTCCAAGGCGAAGGAGTGGAGCTTCTAGTGCCACACCAGCGGCGCCAGCGATAGCACCAGCAGCACAGCCATTGAAACATTGAAGATCCGCAGGAATTTCGGCTGCATGAGAAGGTTGCGCAGCAGCACGCCAAACATTGCCCAGACGCCAATCGTTGGAAAGTTCACCACGCCGCACACCAGCGCTATGATCAGCACCGGCCAAATGCTGGAATTCCCATGGGTGTAGGT
>JBAVOA010000505.1:0-6512 GCA_049691635.1 Aestuariivirga sp.
TGTCGGAACAGGCAGCGGACGCCATTGTCACGGGGATTTCCGCCGGGGCGCTGAAGCCGGGGCAGCGGCTTTACGAAACGGAGCTGGCCAGCCTGCTTAGCATCAGCCGAGTTCCGCTGCGCGAAGCCCTCAAGATTCTCGAGTCCCAGGGCATTGTCGAAAGCATCCCGCACCGGGGCTCGCATATCGCGAGTTTTGATGACCAGCGGGTGAGCCAGATTTGCGAATCGCGCATTGCCCTTGAACAGATCGCGCTCTCCACGGCTGCACCCATTTATCAAGCGGACCCAAACCTGTTTGCAAACCTCGACCGGATCATTGCTTCGATGGAACTGTCAGCCGAGCGCCTGGAATGGATCGAAGTCAGCAAGGCCGATCTCAGTTTCCACCGTGAAATCTGCCGGGTCTCGGGAAATGAAATCGTGCAGATCCTGTGGGAGACCTTGGCCCGCCACGTTTTCATTATATTCGGTCACGAAATTCGTGATGAACGCGATGCCAAGGTCATGGCGCCGCAGCACCGCCGCCTGCGCGATCTTCTGGCTGCCGGCGACGTGCAGGCTTTGCGCGAAGAAATCGAGTGGCATATTTTGCGGGTCCGCCGCCGGCCTCTGTAAAGCCAGCGTTTACATGCCTGAGAAGAGCAGGCAGATCGACCGCAAAGGCCAGCTGCGTGTCGGTAAGCTCGGAGGCGGTGGCCTGCAACCATGCCCAGAGCTCGGCCCTTCGCGGTGACAGCTTCGATTGGCCGGCATGCTCGAAGAAGTCCCTAATCGCTTTCGGCGGTTTCGATATGAATTCGCTGATCATTGCAAGCCTTTGAGGCTATTCGGTGCATACGGTACCCATGGCAATACCGGGCCAACCAGTTCACTATCTTGCACTATGAAGAAGTCAGCGGAAAGTACATCACTTGATTAATCCTATCAATCTATGATATGCTTTTTCCTAGTTTGAGGAGGATTACTTGAGAACAGTCGTAAAAACCGGCCTGCCGGAGGATGACTCGCCCATCGAATGGGCGATACGCGCGGAAAACAGTGTGTTTACGGCGCAGATACCCATCCGCGCCGATGGATCGATCGAAACCGGAAGCTCTTACGAGCAGGCGCGCCTCACTTTTCAGAATCTCAAAAAGACCGTCGAAGCGGCGGGCGGCACCATGGCCAATGTGACCCAGGTGATTGTCTACCTCACGACAAAAGATGCGTTTGCCGACATGAACATGGCTTTCGCCGCTGCTTTTGAAAAGCCCTTTCCAAACCGGGCAACCTTGATTGTTGCCGGCTTGATGGTTCCCGGCGCCTGCATTGAAATCACGGCCACCTGCCATCTCAAGAGGTAGCACGAGCTACTTAAGCCTGAGTTCTGTTGCAATACCATTTGAGTTAGCAAGAAAGTTATAAGGAGCCAGCACGAGCTCATGGGAAATCTGCATTGCTTTCGCCGCGTCGCGCTGGGCGATTGCTTCAGCCAGGGCGCGGTGCTGTTTCAATCCGCGCTCAAGAGCCTTTTGATCCCATGAGGTTGCAACTACCTGGATTTTCATAAGGGCGACAATCAGTGTTCCGAGATGCATCAAAACATCATTATGCGATGCCCGTATAATCGCCTGATGGAATATGAGGTCCATTTCTGACATGACGCCTAACGGTTTTCCCACACAGGCTTCAAGGTCAGCGCAGGCCGAAAGAATGATCTGCACTTCGGCATCAGTGGCGCGGAGCGCTGCGAGGTAAGAAGCCTTGGGTTCGAAGATCAGCCGGAACTCAACCAGGCCCATGGCGTGTTGCAGTTCCTGGCCCGACTCATTCACCCAACCCAGAACATCTTTGTCGAGGAGGCTCCACTCCTCACGCAGGAGCACCCGCGTGCCAGTTTTTGTCTTAACCTCAACCAGTCCTTTGCGTTCGAGAACCTTTATCGCCTCACGAAGCGCATTGCGGCTGACACCAAGTTCGGCGGCGAGCGTTGCCTCATTGGGTAGAACTTCGCCTCCCGGAAAATCGCCACGCACAATTCTGACCCCAAGGGCATCGACGATATGATCATGCAAATTCGCGCGGCGCATGGATGCGCGCAGCGCGTTGAGCGGGGTGACAGTTGCGCCAGACATATGCGTTCTCCGGAATTAGCAGCTTGATTAATCCTATCATTGTATGATAGGTTTTTGCAATGCCCCAACGCATCTGCAGCCGTCGTTTGTGTCAACATCGGTAGGGAAATGGAGAGATATTTCACATTTTTACTAGGCGGTGTGTGGATCAGCGTGCAGGCGGCAACGGGGGCGCTCATTCTGGCCACGCTGCTTGGGCTTTTGCTGGCACTCATGCTGCTCAGCCGCAATGGTCTTCTCTTTTATGTGGCCCGCGCTTGGGTTGAACTTATCCGGGGAACACCGGCCCTTGCCCAGCTCTTTATCCTGTATTTCGGCCTAGCGGATTTCGGGCTCAGAATGCATCCGCTGGTGGCGGCCATCGTTGGCCTTGGAATTAATGGCTCGGCTTACCTGGCGGAAATTTTCCGCTCCGGCATTCAGACTGTCGATCACGGCCAGACGGAAGCAGGAAGATCGCTCGGCCTTTCGCCGTTTTGGATTACCTATGATGTCGTGCTGCCGCAGGCAGGCCGCATGATGGTTCCGCCTTTCGTCAATTATGGCGTTCAGCTTCTCAAGGACACGTCGCTGATATCTTCCATTGCCGCACCCGAAATCATGTTCCGGGCGCGCAATCTAGTCATGGAAACCTATGACAGCATGACAATCTATCTCCTCGTTGCCGCGCTTTATCTCAGCATCAGCATGCCTTTGTCGCAGCTTGCCTCATATCTCCAGACCCGTTCCATGGGGGCCAGCCAATGACAAAGTTCTGGGCGGACCTGGCTGCCGGTTTTGCCGATTGGATGCCACAATTGCTGTGGGCCTGCCTGCAAACCCTGCAACTGACTGTGCTTACTTTTATTGTAGCGGTTCCTCTTGGACTCATAATCGTGTGGATGCGGCTGTCACCTCACAGGCCGCTCAAGTGGTTCGCCATCGGACTCATCGAAGTTGCGCGGGGCACGCCTGCGCTTGTCATTCTATTCGTAGTCTATTTTGGCTTGCCCAGCGCCTTTCCTGGCTTGAGCCTGAATTCGCTGACTGCCGCGGTGGTGGGCCTTGGACTTCAAGGCGGGGCCATTCTCGCGGAAATTTTCCGTTCGGGAATCGAGGCCATCGACCGGGGCCAGCGTGAAGCGTCCCTGACGATTGGGCTTACGCCGCGCCAGACGATGTTTGACGTCATCGCCCCGCAGGCGTGGCGCATCGCACTTCCACCAGTGGGAAACTATGTGGTGGGCCTGCTGAAGGATACGTCAATCGCCTCCATCATCGCAGCACCCGAGCTTATGTTACGGGCCAAGGATCTGGCGTCCTCGAGTTTCATGCCGATGCAGCTCTACGTGCTGGCAGCGCTTCTCTATTTCCTGATGAGCTATCCCCTTTCACAATTCTTCCGTCATCTTGAGCGACGGGTGATACCGGTCCGGCGTACCCAATAACAAGAAACGTCAATGACAAAACGCCACGTTAAGGCAAAAATACAAATGGAGGATTACATGGACACCAAACTAAGCCTCTTCAGGCTACTCAAAATTTCCTGCATTGCAGGTGCCGTCGCCTTGCTTGGCAACAGCGTTTCGCTGGCTGACCCCGTGAAGACGATTACACCGGGCAAGCTTACGGTCGGCTTCAACGGCGATATGCCGATGACCGGACTCAAGGACGGAAAACTGATCGGCACGGATGGCGAGCTACTCGCCACGCTGGCCGAACGGCTTGGCCTTGAAATCGAACCCAAGCAGATGGAATGGTCGGGCGCCATCCAGGCTACCAAACAGGGCCAAGTCGACCTGATGCTGGGCAGCATGGGTTGGACCGCTGAGCGCTCCAAGGTCTTTACGATGACTGATCCCATCTATTACTTCAGCACAACAATTCTACAGAAGAAGGAAAATAATTTTACCACCTTTGACAGCATGAAGGGCCACACCATCGGCACCGTCACCGGATTCACGCCAATCCCGGAAATGAAGACCATACCGGGGATCACCGAGGTCAAGCTCTATGATACATCCGATGCGGTCATCCGCGACATCTCGGCGGGCCGTCTCGACATGGGCGTGCTTGACCCGACGTTGGTTGAATATGCCTTGCTGCAGCATCCGGAATGGGGCCTGCATCAGCTGCCGCTGACGCCTGAGCCCGCAACATATCCGATCATGTCAACGAAGTACTATTCCATCATCAGCGTCTGGCCGGAGAACAAGGACCTGTACGCGGCATTGAATGCCGAAGTGCAAAAAGCCTGGGCCGAATGCCTGAACGTAAAAATCATGAGCAAGTATGGCCTGGGTGCCGACTACTGGTTCAAGGGCCCGGATCCAGACTATCGTGCCGGGGTTGACCGCCCCGCTGACTGGAAGAGCCCAGCTGCTCCTGCACGCTGCTTCGCCCAATAATGCAAAAGCGCGGCAACAGGCTATGTTGCCGCGCTTAATTTGTCGAAAAGCAAGTGAATAGATGACCGATCTCGTCAACATAATTGGGCTTTGGAAGAGTTTTGAGCGTCTGGATGTGCTCAAGGGCATTGATCTCTCCGTGGCCAGCGGCGAGCGGGTGGCCCTGATCGGCCCCAGTGGGTCTGGCAAAACAACGCTGCTGCGCTGCATCAACCATCTTGAACGGCCGACGCGCGGGAAAGTCCTGATCGATGGCGTTCCCTTCGGGGTTTCGACGAGCCCGGGCCGCGAGGTTAATCTTACCGACAAGCAGATGGCCAAGGACCGCGCCAACATCGGGTTTGTCTTTCAGCGATTCAATCTGTTTCCGCATCTCTCGGTGCGCGATAATGTAACTTTGGCACCACGTCGGGTCCGCAAGATGTCCCGGGCCGAGGCCGACGAGGTTGCGGTGGCGGTGCTTACGGAAGTGGGGCTGCTGGACAAGCTCGATGAATTTCCCAACAAGCTCAGCGGCGGCCAGCAGCAGCGCGTGGCCATCGCCCGCGTGCTGGCAATGCAGCCCAAACTCATTCTATTCGACGAGCCCACCTCCGCCTTGGACCCAGAACTCGTCGGTGAAGTGCTCAATGTCATGCGCAAGCTGGCGGAGCAGGGGCGCACCATGATGATCGTCACCCACGAGATTTAATTTGCCGGCGATGTCGCAGACCGGATCATTTTCATGGCGGATGGCCTCGTCGTGGAAGAGGGCCATCCAAAAGATATTCTTCGCAAACCAAAACAGCAACGCACCGCGGCTTTCCTCAGCAAGCTGCTGCATCGGAATTAAGGAAACAGGACAAAAAATGAAAATTACGAAGCTTGAAGCATTCCCCATCAGCATCCGCTACACCCGCACCGAAACCAGCGCCTTGATCGCAAGAGAGGGCGTTACCGATGTCATCGTCAAACTGACGGCGGACAACGGGCTGGTTGGCTGGGGCGAAGCCTGCATGAACAGTGAAACCGTGGGCATCCAGAAAGCCGTGGAGGCTGCGGCCCCCTTTGTTGTTGGCAGGAATCCCTGGGACACGGAGCATATTGCGCGAGATTATTTTATCGGCGGTGGATGGCAGTTCCAGCCGATGACCGGAAGCTTCGCCTTTGCCGGCGTCGACATGGCGCTGTGGGACCTCAACGGAAAGGAAGCGGGCCAGCCCATCTACCGCTTGTTTGGCGGGGCGCAACGCGAAACGGTACGCTACTTCTGCTATTTGCATTGGGGCAGCCGGGATGACGTTGCGGCGCAGTGCGATGATGGCATTCGCCGGGGGTACGACACGTTCTATTTCAAGGTGGGCTATGACACCGCCAAGGAAGAGCAACTGCTGGAAGTGATCCGCCAGCACATCGGCCCCAACGGCAAGCTGCGCATTGATGCCAACCAGGCCTGGACCGTTCCGCAAGCGGTTCAAACAATTGAGCGCTGGCACCGCCTGTTCAATATTGATTTTGTCGAGGGGCCGGTGCCGGTGGAACCAATTGACCTCACGCAAGAGGTGAAGCGCCGCATCACGCCGTCAATCTGCGTCAATGAAGGGCTGTGGAAATATTCCGATGCGCTGCGGCTGGCGCGCAGCCGGGCCGGGGATTATCTCTGTTTCAGTCCCTATTGGGTGGGTTCGCTCCGCCGCTTTTCGACGGTTGCGCACGTTGCCCACCACGAAGGGCAGATCGTCTGCAAGCACACGCATGGTGAATTTGGTTTGGCCGCGGCGGCGGGCCAGCACATGATGCTGTGTGCGCCCAATTCGGACTGCGGCAACCAGCAGACGGCGCAGATGATGGAAGACGATATCCTCACGCAGCGCATTCCCATCATGGATGGGCCCGAATGGGGCCGGATTGAAGGGCCGGGGCTGGGCGTCGAGGTCGACGAGCACAAGCTCAAAAAATATCACGAGGCTTACCTGCGCAACGGCGAGTTCCCGCCTTACGGAGACCGCTTTTCGGGAAAACCCTAAGCT
>JBAVOA010000506.1:0-2005 GCA_049691635.1 Aestuariivirga sp.
GCCTGACTCGTGCTGGCCAGGCCAAATTCTGGAATTCCGCCATCCGGCGCTGGTCAGCGGTGGATGGAAAACCGTCATAAATCTGCTCTTCAATGTTGGGCGATGGCTCATATTCTATTTTTGCGAGGCTATGGGCCGTGAACAAGCGTTCCTGGAACGCGTCATCGCCATGAATGACGGCAGCCCGCCGCCGGAGTTCGGCCTCGCCGAGACGAAAGCTGTCCAGAAGGCCTTCACCCCGCATCCATGGGAAAATGATTGGGCAGGAACTCGCCTTGATAACCCGCAGCGGCTTGGGCGAAACCGCGATCCGTTTCGCAAGGGATTCATCGTCGAGGCACCGAACTTCATCGGGATCAACCGCGAGATCGAACAACACAACATGACCGGAATGACGCGGATCAACTGCGATTGGCGAGACAATCCAGTGATGGGGTCGATTGTAGTGAAATTCCGTGTAGAGCCGCAGTGGCTCCGCCAGCGCGTAGTCAACAGCTGCCTCTTTGCCGCCCATCCTGATCAGGTGATCCCAGAATTCCCTCGCCCTTGACCGGATCAGCCCGGCAATGTGGATGGTTGCTTCGACATCTCCCAGGGCATCATGAGCGTGCTGATGGTCGAAGCCATTTGAAGACGCCAGCAATTCCAGTTTGAAGCTTGGCTTGCCGTCAAGGCGCATCCGGAAATTGAGCACGTCCGGGGCGAACTGATTGAGAGCAAGCACAAGCACAAGTATATCGGCACGGCTGTTGCCCCCGGTATTGGTCAGATACGGCGAATGTAGCGTTTGGTACAAGGCCTGGCGAAGCAGCATCTCATCAAAATCGAGGTTGTTGTAGCCTGCAATCACCGCAGGCGACCAGGCCAACAACTTGTCCCTGATGGCTCTGACCATGTCGTAGTGGGATGGCAGAGACGGATCGGTGAGCTGGCCAATTGTCACACCCGTCACCGCCAGAGCGCCCGGCGATGGAACAATGTGCGGCTGGAGCCGGCAGCGGATTTCGAAGCGGTCGATCTCCTTCAAGTCGTCGTCCGTTCGGATAGCTCCGAACTGCAGAATCTGATCGTAGAACGGCTCACTGCCGGTGGTTTCTGTATCGTAGAAGACAATGGGCATGCTTACTTTCTAGGACAATAAGCGGCCATTTCAAAATCATTACACCCTGCCCCCAAGGACGGCGGAGTCAAAACGTTCAAGCGCCTCATCGGCCAGTGCAATGTAGGTGCGCGCCCGAGGTTCCCACTTTTCGGGCAGGCGCGGATCGGGCTCGGTCAGGTGGGCCAAAGCAAGCCGGGCCCGCAGCAGGGCCCGCGCACCGCGGTAGAAATCGAGTAGCCCCGGCGGAGGAGCTGGAGATAGCTCCGCGCGGCAGATGTCGAGAACTTTCTTGCCAACCCAGGGTCCGCCAAGCCGCTCGCATTCGAGATCAAGAAAGATAACTTCGTCAAACGGATCGACAAGACGCATATCGCGGTTGAATTCCAGGCAGTCGATCACAACGGGAGGCGTGATGAGACAGACATGTTCGGGCCGCAGGTCGCCATGACCTTCCAGGAATGCACCGGCTTCCACGCGCATTTCGAGCAAAGGCCGCGCAGCTGTCAGCGCTTCCAAGAACCTCCGCAAGACCACTCTCGTCCTGGCATGTTCCAATTTGAACCGGGCATCCGAAAGTAATGCAATATTCCGGTCGTGTTCGGCAGCAAATCGACGGCAAACCTGGTCGAGCGACTGGGGGACCGGTAACGCAGCGCGATAGAAGATGATCAGTTTTTCCGCCACCCCAATGACGTCCTGAAGGGTGACGCTCCCGTGTTCGAGTGTATAGTCCAGCATCCGGTCGGCTGGCAGTCTCCTCATCTTGACGAGCCACTCGACCACAGGACCGTCCCCGGCGAAGGTCAAGCCCCCTGTTCGGTCCAGTCTGAGCGGGACAACATCAAGATATACGTCAGGCGCCAATCTGCGATTTAGCCGCACTTCTTCGCGACAGGTGAATTC
>JBAVOA010000507.1:0-7703 GCA_049691635.1 Aestuariivirga sp.
GACCATAAAGGTGAGGAAGTTCGGCACGACATAGGAGATGAAGCCGGAGATGAGGGCAAATTGAAGCGTCGAGGCGCCCGCGCGTTTTTCCCTTTCGGCGAGGTTTGCGATGGCGAACATGGCAAGCCCTGCCCCCAATGAAATCACCGCCGCCCAGAGCGCCGGATTCACCCCCGCCGCCATGGCAAGCCTGCCCAGCGGAAAGTTGAGGCCGAGGGCAGCCCCGGTGCCGATTAAAAGCAGAAGCGGACGGTTCACGGTCAGGCTATTCCCCGGCCACTATCGGGCACGGCCAAATTCACCGTTGCCTTGATACCAACGTCGAGGGAGAAACTTGCGGCGCCCTGGAACATGACGGCCTTCAACATTTCAGCGGACTGCCTCCAGGTGACCAGGCTTTCCCCCGGCACATAATTCATCTGCTGTTTGCGCGTGAGCGTGAACCATTTGCGAAGGCCGTCGGCAATTTTATCCGCCTCGCCGTTTTCAAAGAAAAACGCAGTGCCGCCCGAGGTCTCGCGGAATATCTCAATGTCGCGGGCGATGACCGGGCAACCGCGTGCGGCGGCTTCCACCAGCGGCAGGCCGAAGCCCTCCTCGAGCGAGGGACATACCAGCGCGCCGCACTGCTGCAGCGCGTGGTTCAGGCTTGCGTCAGAAACATAGCCGGGCAGAAAAAGCTTTTGGTTGAACTCCGGCTGGCTCGCGAGAAACTTGCGCGTGTTGCCCGCCCCGAGGTCCTTGCCGATGAACACCAGCTTGGCATCGCTGCCTTCGGCCCACAGGTTCTGCATTGCCTTTAAAAGCTGCATGAGGCCCTTGCGCGTGGTGAAGGTTCCCACCGCAATGAGCGTGTTCCGGTCCACTGGAAAATTCAATGGCGGAGCCTGGCCCGCTTCGGCCGGAAATGGATCGCAGCCCAGTGAACACCAGGCAACCGGCAGCTTGCGGGTTGGGGTCAGTCCCAGCATCGAGGTTTCGGCCGTGTAACACGCGATATCGCGCGCCACTTTGCGGGACACCGCAATCACCCGGTCGGCGAAACGAAGGACCTGCGTCCATTTCACCAGAAACTGGACGGCGGCCTGCTGGTCCACCCAGGCGGTGTTGACGATCCAGATCAGATCATGGATCATCAGATTGGCGACCGCTCCGGCGCGCCTGGCCTTGCTGATGGCATTGAAGTAGCCGTCAAGCCGCTCCATCTGAATTTCAACAATGAAAAGCTGGTCGCCGATTTCGAACGCCAGCGGCTTCCCGCACGACCTGAAGTGGAGGGTTTGACCGGCGGCTTGCGCGGCGTCAAGCTCGACCAGCTCAAAGACGTCGCCTTTCAGCGCGGTAAAAACGAGCGCGAGTTCCGACTTATCTGCCAGTGCAAGAAAGGCGCGCGCCAGCTCCAGCGCAACACGCTCAACCCCGGTCACCGCGGCACCGCGCATCGGGAACGTGACATCCATCACGATGCGGCCACGCTGCTTTGCCGTCCAGCCGGCTTTCACCTGGGCCAGGAGCGCGGCAAAGGCCGCATTCTCAGCGATCACAAATTGGGGCCGCGCCAGCTGATATTTTTCTTCCGTGAGCTTGATGCATTCAAACAGGGAATACTGGCCGGATTTTTCTTCAAAGGTCATGTCAGGCCCGCCTGCCTTGCGAGATCTTCGGCGGTGAAGGTGTTGCCGCAGCGATTAGCAGCATCGCCGTGGAGCCAGACGGCGGCGCAGGCGGCTTCAAAGGCTGGCATGCCTTGCGCGAGCAGGCCCGTTACCATGCCTGCCAGCACGTCACCGGAGCCCGCGGTGGCGAGGCTTGGCGGGGCGTTGCTGTTGATCACCGCGCGGCCATCGGGGCTTGCGATCACCGTGTCAGCGCCCTTCAGGACCACGATGGTACCGGATTGTTTCGCGGCCAGAATGGCACGTTCATATTTCGCTTGCGAAACATTTGTGAGGTCTTTGAAAAGGCGGGCGAATTCACCCTCGTGCGGAGTGATGACCACGGCGCGCCCAGGGTATTCGGCGATGGCCTCGAAGAGTCCGGCGGGGGCCTGGGCAAAGGCGGAAAGTGCGTCGGCATCCAGCACGGTCGCCGTACCGCTGGCCAGAACGGCCCGCACCTTGGCGCAGGTTTCGGAGCCTACCCCCGCGGCGGGACCGATGCAGACGGCATTGCGGCGCCGGTCATTGAGAAGCATTGCGAGAGCCAAGGGATTTTCGATTTGCGCCAGCATGACGGCGCTGGTGTGGGCCGCGTGGACCAAGAGTTCATTCTCGTGGCCTGCGATGGTCACAAGCCCTGCCCCGATGTTCAAGGCGGAGGTGGCGGCAAGCCTTGCGGCACCGGTGTTGAAACGTGGGCCGGAGACGATGACGGCGTGGCCGCGATGGTATTTATGCGACGCCAGCGTGAAATGCGGGAGCGCGGGCCTGGTATTTTCTCGGAGTTGCGGAGTGATCTTCGCAAGTGTGCTTTCGGGAATGCCGATATCGGCCACGACGACCTCGCCGCAGAGCATGCGGCCGGGCAGGAGAAGATGGGCAGGTTTCTTGCGGAAGAAGGTGACGGTGAGATCGGCCTTCACGCAAGCCCCACGCGGATGTCCGGTGAGGCCATCGAGGCCGGAGGGAACATCAATGGCAACGACAGGAACACCGGCGGTGTTTATCCTGTGGGCGAGGTCCTGCGGAAAATCGCGGTTGAGGCCCGCGCCGTAGAGCGCATCGATGATGAGCTCCGCACCGGTGATGTTATCGGAGATACTGACGGGCCAGCCCCATTCCTTGAGATAGCGCGCGGCGACTTTGCCATCCTTGCCATTGTTGCCGGGACCGCAGAGGACAACGGTCTTGCGCGCGCCGTAGCGGCGGATGATTTCCTCGGCCACGGCGCGGCCGGCATTTTCGATGA
Source organism: Aestuariivirga sp. (assembly GCA_049691635.1). GTDB lineage: Bacteria > Pseudomonadota > Alphaproteobacteria > Rhizobiales > Aestuariivirgaceae > Aestuariivirga. The sequence goes on from JBAVOA010000507.1 coordinate 2,908, forward strand.
GGTCAGCCTCACTGATGCCGGAGGCGATGGCAAGCGCATCGGCCTCATACATTTGCGCGGGGGTCAGAAGCTCAGTGATCACTGCCGGAACCGACGGGTTTTCCGAGGGGCTGGCCCAAATCCTCCAGCATTTTGGTGAACCATTTTGTATGGGTGTCGAAGGCCTTGCCACCCTTGATGCGGGGGAATTCGATGGTGCGGAGGGCACCCTTCCTGGCTTCGTCGTGGCCCACCACGCCGCTTTCGCCCCTGAGGCCTGACTTCACGGCGTGCTTCACCATGGATTTGATGAGGGCCAGGTCTTCCTTGTTGGCGGCGGCGGACCTCGCGAAATAGCCCGACTTCTGCACCAGGACTTTTTCGGCGGCGAGCATTTTGGCAAAGCGCCTGGCAAACCATTCGCCGGGATTGATCTTGTCGATTTTCACGTGGCCGAAGGCATCGCGCTCGGGCTCTTCGCCACGGGCGCGCATCTCGGCCACGATATCGTTCACCCCTGCCCCTTCGGAGAGGAAGATGGTGACGCAGTCGTATTTGTCCATTGATGTCTTGAGGCGCGCCGCTTCAGCTTCGAGATCAATGGCGAGCTCGGGCACATAGACGGCATCGAGTTCCTTCAGGTCCTGGCCCAGATTGAATTCGGGAATGAAGCGGTGCTGCTTCAGGCGCTTGCGGTAGACCGCGGCGGTGGCCGCGGTGAGCCAACCGCAGTTGCGCCCCATGACTTCGTGGATAAGCAGCATGCGGGGCGCCGTGCTCTGCTCGTTGATGACGTTCTCAAAGAAGATGGCGCCCTGCTCGGCGGCGGTGAGCGCGCCCAAGGTCTGTTTGATCGGCACCACGTCATTGTCGATGGTTTTGGGGAGGCCAACCACGGTGAGCTTGTAATTGTGCTTTGCCAGATAGGCGGCGAGGTCGGCCGCCGTGGTATTGGTGTCATCGCCGCCGATCGTGTGCAGGATGGTGATGCCGTCGCGCACCAGCTGTTCGGCCGCAACCTTCAGCGGCTCCTCGCCCTCCTTCACCAGGCCGCGCTTCACACAATCCTTCACATTGGTGAGCTTCACCCGGCTGTTGCCGATGGGCGAACCGCCATGGGCCAGCAGGACATGGGCCTTGGCGCGGGCCTTTGGCGTGACCTTGATCGAAACGCCCTTGAGCAGCCCGGCATAACCCGAGACATAGCCGATAATCTCGGCTTTCGGTGCAACTTTGGAATATTCCATGATCAAGCCGCCCACCGCAGCGGAGAGGCAGGGGGCAAGGCCACCTGCCGTGAGCATGGCGATTTTGGGCTTGGGCATTCTACGGCTCCAGAGGAATGGTTTTGACCTTTCCTACGCGACAAAACGGGAGAATGCCAGCCGCCACACGGGCGGGGACTGGGTGAGTTTGAACTTCCGCTTCTGCCCCGGAGCGGCCCTGGCAGTTCTGCGAAATTCAGGTATTGCCGTTACTCAATCATTTGGGTTGGTCGCGCGAGACGTGCTATGTCTGGAACTCAACGCGTTGGGAGACAGGAGAATTGAGCGGGAACATCGACAAGCCAAACGTGATCATCCATCCGCCGGTCGCGTGGGCGCTCGCTTTCGTCGCAGGCCTTGTGATGGATTGGCTCCTTCCATTGCAGCTTGTTCCGGCATCCATTCCGCGCATTTGGTTTGGCGCAGCGGTGTTCGCGGCCGGCTTCGCCCTTGCCGTTTGGGCGATTGTGACGATCCGGAAGGCGGGTACACGGGTCGAAACTAATAAGCCGACGACGACGATTGTCGCCAACGGGCCCTACCGCATTACCCGCAACCCGATCTACATCGGCATGTTCCTGGGGCAGACCGGCCTTGCGATCGGCTTCGACAACCCCTGGGTACTTGCAACTCTAGTGCCATTCTATCTTGTCATCCGCTACGGCGTGGTCGCCCGCGAAGAGGCATATCTGGAACGCAAATTCGGGGCCGTCTATCTCGGCTACAAGTCCCGCGTTCGCCGCTGGCTGTAAGGCGCCGTGGTTGTCTCGCCATTTTTGCTGGGTCACTCCCCAGGCCCGTGACAGGAAAGCGCGACCTAAAATGCCATGGTTTGAACATACTGTTCCCAAATTCAAACCGCAAGCCAACTCAAAGATCATCCACCTAAACCAGACCCACGCGATGGGGCTTCATCGGGCCACGATCTGCCATGGCACCTGTTCTAAAATCCAGATCAAGCCAGGTCGGATGGGGACCGAAAAATGAGGAAGAAACACATCATGTGGTGGCTGATTGCCGGAACAATCATACTTGGCGCAACCTTATGGGGGACGATTGTGAGCAATGTCGAACAGCCGAAATACAAAACCATAGAAGCCGACGACAACATCGAGATCCGCGACTACCCGCCGATGATCATCGCAGAGGCAGAAGTGGCAGGCGAGAGGGGCGAGGCGATCAGCAAGGGCTTCAGGATCATTGCTGATTACATCTTCGGCAATAATTCCGCAGCTCAGAAAGTGGCCATGACTGCCCCCGTCACCCAGCAGGCGAGTGAAAAGATCGCGATGACCGCGCCCGTGACGCAGCAAGGCGATGGCCATACGTGGCAGGTCCGCTTCATCATGCCCGCCGGCTACACCATGGAAACGCTCCCTACGCCCAAGAACCCCGCCGTAAAGCTCAAGGAAATTGGCGGCAAGCGCTTCGCAGTGATCCGCTTCTCCGGCATGGCGGGTGAGGATAGCCTGAAGCGCCACGCGGAAGAGCTGAAGCAATTCGTCGACAGAAAAAGCCTCAACCCCGTGTCAGCCCCCGCTTACGCTTTTTATAATCCGCCCTGGACACTGCCCTTCCTGCGCCGTAACGAGGTGATGATCGAGATTGCTCCTTAGCACAGGCTGCGCCACACTCGTAGAATTACCGGGCTGCGGTGCCGTCCAATATGTGCTTTTGGCCCTTTCGCCACCCCATGGTGGGTTTGTGACTTGTCCGCCCATCATGGCAAAGCTGACCCGGCTGAGTGGGAAGTTGCTGGCGCACGCGGCAAATACCCGGGCAAAAGTTTGAACAACCCGCTGATCCCCGCAGGTGGCGCTTGATCAGGAAAAATCCCCGACACCACCTGCGGCCAGGCATCACCCGCGTCGCCAGGTTGCGATGCAAGTGATTAGCTCCCGGCTTTCGCCGAGGCGACAGAATTTGGTGCGGCACTTTGAGAGTGGCAGATGCGAGCGTTGCCTACCATATCAGGAAAACGAGATGGAGTGCCGATGTTGGATATGCCCCCCCAGCCGTTTATACCGCCAGCGCCAGTTCCCCGGGCGCGTACGACTATTCCCTCGCTCCTTGAGATCGTGCGTACGCTCATGCGCAACCCGCTCGAATTGTGGGGAGAGCCGTCCTACGAGGACAAAGTGATCCACACGCGCTTCCTCAACGAGCGCTCGTTGATCGCCAATGATCCGGGACTCATCCGCCATGTGCTGGTGGACAATGCGAGGAATTACCGGATGGGTACGATCCGCCAGCTCATCCTGCGGCCCATCCTGCGTGACGGGCTTTTGACGGCGGAGGGGGAGGTGTGGAAGCGCTCGCGCAAGGCGATGGCACCAGTGTTCACGCCACGCCATATCGACGGGTTTGCAGGGACCATGCTGGCATGCACGGAAGCCTATGCCGAACACTTCGCGCAGGCCGCGCGCGATGGCACGACACGCGATATTGCGCGGGACATGACGGAGCTCACCTTCGACATCCTGTCGCAGACCCTGTTTTCCGGCGAGATCGTGACATCCACAGGCGATTTCGCTGCCGATGTCCAGCGGCTGCTGTACACGATGGGCCATGTCGATCCCGTTGACCTGCTCAAGGCGCCCCCCTGGGTTCCGCGGGTCACGCGCCTGAAGGGCATCAGGGTGATGGCGCTGTTCCGCGGCATCGTGGACCAGACGATGGAGAAGCGGCGCAAAAAAATTCAGTCAGGCGGCGCCGTGCCCGATGATTTCCTGACACTGCTGCTGCGCCAGGAAGGCCCCGAAGGGCTTACCCGTGAAGAGATCAAGGACAACATCATCACCTTCATCGGCGCAGGCCACGAGACAACGGCGCGAGCCCTGGGCTGGACCTTATATTGTCTGGCCAACTCCGCGCCTGATCTCGAAATCCTGGAAAAGGAGATTGATGCGTTCTTCGATGGAAGCGTGCCGGAGCCACAGCACTGGCTCGACCGGCTTCCCATGACGCGCGCGGCCTTTGAAGAGGCGATGCGCCTTTACCCGCCGGCTCCCTCGATCAACCGCGCGGCGATTGCCGATGACCATTATGGCGACGTCGAGATCAAGGCGGGGGTGACGGTGCTGGTGATGCCATGGACACTGCACCGGCATCGCAGGTTGTGGGACCAGCCTGAGGCGTTCATTCCTTCGCGCTTCTGGCCGGAAAACAGGGGGGCGATCGACAAGTTCCAGTACCTGCCCTTCGGCGCGGGACCGCGCATCTGCATCGGCGCCAGTTTCGCGCTGCAGGAAGCTGTGATTGCGCTGGCGCTGCTGCTGCACCGCTTCCGCTTCACCTGCACGGCGGCGTGCAAACCCTGGCCCGTGCAGAAGCTTACGGTTCAGCCCGCAGGTGGCCTGCCAATGACAGTGTCGGCACGGCGGTGAGCTTCGGATGCCCGCCATCAGATGCACAGTAGACATAACGCGAAATCCGCCTCACTTCGGCTCCCGGCCGATACTGTTGCAAAAGTCTTTTTGCATCACCGAGCACAAGTTTTCCGGGCCAAGGGCAAGGTGTTCGATAAATAGTGTGGGGGACTAAGCCATTGTT
>JBAVOA010000508.1:0-13271 GCA_049691635.1 Aestuariivirga sp.
ATATTGCACTGATTGTCCTGGCGGCGGGCAAGGGGACACGGATGAAGTCGGTCCTGCCCAAGGTCATGCACCGGGTGGCGGGCCGGAGCCTGCTGGCACACGTTCTGGCGTCCTCGGCCAGCGTTAATCCAAAGCGTGCAGTTGTTGTTGTCGGACCGGACATGGACGCCGTCGGCCTTGAAGCCCAGAGCTGTTTTCCGGGGTGCCGGGTTGCCATCCAGCAGGAACGCAATGGCACGGCCCACGCGGTTTCCATGGCAAAGGACAGCCTGGAGGGCTTTTCCGGCACGATTCTGGTGCTTTATGCCGATGTCCCGCTAATTCAGGCGGGTTCCCTCAAGACTTTGGCCGGTACAGTGGACAAGAACACCGGCGTTGCCGTGCTGGGCTTCGAGGCCGCCGACCCCCATGGTTATGGGCGCTTGCTCAAGGGGCGGGAAGGCAGCATCAACGCGATCCGCGAGGAGCTTGATGCAAGTCCTCAGGAAAAACAGATAAGCCTCTGTAATTCCGGCATTTATGCGGTGAATTCGGAGGTTCTCTGGAAGCTGCTGCCGCAGATCAAGAATACCAACGCCAAGCAGGAATATTATTTTACCGATCTGGTCGAGCTGGCTGCTAAGGCGGGCCACCGGGTGGGGCTCGTGACCTGTCCGGAAGCCGACGTGGCGGGGGTGAATGACCGCCCGCAACTGGCGGTCATAGAGGCCAAGATGCAGGCGCGGTACCGGCGTGCGGCGATGCTCGAGGGGGCCACTCTGGTGGCGCCTGAGACGGTGTATTTTTCGGCCGATACGAAGGTGGGGGCTGACGTGGTGATCGAACCCAATGTATTTTTTGGCCCGGGGGTCATGGTCAGCGACAATGTGCATATTCTGGCGAACTGCCATATTGAAGGGGCCACGATTGGGGCAGGTGCCAAGATTGGGCCCTTCGCCCGGCTGCGCCCGGGGGCTGTCATCGGCGAAGATGCCCATATCGGCAATTTTGTCGAGATCAAGAAGGCCTTTATTGGCAAAGGTGCGAAGGCCAATCACTTGACCTATATTGGCGATGCGAAAGTGGGGCCGGGCTCCAACATCGGGGCAGGCACAATCACCTGCAACTATGATGGCTATGAAAAGCACCTCACGGATATCGGCGCCAATGTCTTTGTGGGCTCCAATACGGCGCTGGTGGCGCCGGTCAAAATTGGCGATGGCGCGAATCTTGCCGCGGGAAGCGTGATCACGCAGGATGTGCCTGCCGATTCCCTCGCCATCACCCGCGCCGAACTGCGCGTGAAAGAGGGCTGGGCCTCGCGCTACCGGAAAATGAAACAGGCCAAGAAGGCCGCAAAAGCCAAGGGCTAGGAGTCAAACATGTGTGGAATCGTCGGCATTCTTGGCAAGCAGCCGGTGGCCTTGAGCATTGTGGAAGCGCTTCGCCGCCTGGAATACCGTGGCTATGATTCAGCCGGTATTGCAACGCTTGAAAACGGGAAGATCGAGCGCCGCCGGGCGCCTGGCAAACTGCGCAATCTGGAAGAGCGCCTGATCGCATCACCCATGTCAGGTGTTACCGGCATTGGCCACACGCGCTGGGCAACCCATGGTGCGCCGACGGAGACCAATGCGCATCCCCATACGGCGGGCGATGTGGTGATCGTGCACAACGGCATCATTGAGAATTTCCGGGAATTGAAAGAAGAACTGGCAGGCTCAGGCGCGGTCTTCGTCACGCAGACCGATACGGAAGTCGTGGCCCATCTCCTGGCTGCCGAACGTGCCAAAGGAAAATCTCCCCGCGAAGCCATGGCTCAGGTGTTGCCGCGGCTGCAGGGCGCCTTTGCCTTTGCTATCCTGTTCAAGACCGAAAATGACCTATTGATCGGTGCGCGCAAGGGCAGTCCGCTGGCGGTGGGCCATGGCGACGGCGAGATGTATCTGGGGTCAGACGCGATAGCACTTGCGCCTTTCACCAATCGCGTCACCTATCTGGAAGATGGCGATTGGGCGGTGCTTACCCGCAACTCGGTTGAGATTTACGATGCTGCAAACAAGCCAGTGTCACGGCCGATGAGTTTCTCCCAGGCCTCATCCATGATGATGGACAAGGGCAATCACCGCCATTTCATGGCCAAGGAAATTGAAGAGCAGCCGGAAGTGGTTGGCCACACGTTGGCCGAATATGTGGATTTCTCCACCCGCACGGTAAAGACGCCCGAGAAGCTGCCGTTTGATTTCAAGTCGCTTGATCGCTTGACGATTACCGCCTGCGGGACGGCATCCTATGCGGGGCTGGTGGCCAAGTACTGGTTTGAAAAAATTGCGCGGCTCCCGACCGAGGTGGATATCGCTTCCGAGTTCCGTTATCGCGAGGCCCCGCTGACGCCCAGCGGTCTTACCATTGTGATTTCCCAATCCGGCGAGACGGCGGATACCTTGGCCGCCCTGCGTTATAGCAAGTCGCAAGGGCAGCATACGCTGGCGTTGGTGAATGTGCCGGAGTCGACAATTGCCCGGGAAGCCAGCGTGGCGCTTCGTACCTATGCAGGCCCCGAAATTGGCGTGGCCTCAACCAAGGCCTTCACCTGTCAGCTTGCGGCCCTTGCCTGCCTTGCCTTGCTCGCCGCCAAGCAACGGGGACAGCTTTCTCCAGCTCTCGAGCAGGAACTTGTCGGCGCCTTGATCGAAGCACCGCGCCATATGTCCGAAATCCTCAAGCAGGAGAAACACATCGCTGGCGTGGCGCGTGAAATTGCCCATGCCAAGGATGTGCTTTATCTCGGACGCGGCATCAACTTCCCGATCGCCATGGAAGGGGCGCTCAAGCTCAAAGAAATTTCCTACATCCATGCGGAGGGCTATGCGGCCGGAGAACTGAAGCATGGACCCATCGCACTCGTTGACGAAAACATGCCGGTGATCGTTATTGCGCCGCGCGACGATCTTTATGACAAGACCATTTCAAACATGGAGGAAGTGGCGGCGCGGGGCGGAAAAATTGTGCTTCTGACCGATGATGAAAGCACTCATCACAAAACCTTCCACCGCATTCGTGTGCCAAAGGCGCACTCCTTCATCAGCCCCTTGCTCTACGCGGTTCCGGTTCAGCTTCTTGCCTACCATGCGGCGGTATTCATCGGGACGGACGTGGACCAGCCGCGCAACCTGGCAAAGTCGGTGACGGTGGAATAGGGCCGTTCTTCTCGCGGGTATTTTTGAGACAGGCGCAATATCCAGTATAGTTGTGACCCGAATCAAAGATGCAAGGAGAATTGACAATGAGATTTAGTGCACCAAGCGGTTTTATATTTCTCGTCTCGTTGATCCTGGCTGTTGCTGCAGTGCTGACCGTCATGGGAACCATTTCATTCATTCCCCTCGCGTCGGTCTGGATCATGGCAATTGCCTATGCGGTGCTGGCGACCGGCTGTCTCATCAAGGGTGCCTGAGCCGATCTATTTGCGGCCCGGCAAGCGTATAAAGATAACCAGTGCGAGCAAACAAAGCCCCGCGGCAATGAAGAAGCTTACGCTTGGTGACCGTATTGGGGAGCCATCCTGCAGGAAATACCCGAAGATCTGGGCGAACATGACAGTGCCTGCCAGCATGGCAAGGTTCTGGGCACTGGCGATGCCGCCCTGGAGTTCGCCTTGCGCATCCGGTGGTGCGTCCCTTGACATGAGGGCAGTGAGGGCTGGCTGGGCGAAGCCTTCTGGCGCATGGATGATGTACAGAACGAAAACCATGCCGAGTCCGGAGGCCAGACCATAGCCTGTGGCGGCAATGACGGACGAGACAAGCGCCAGCACTGCCAGGTTTCTTTCTCCCAGCCAATTCACGGCTGGTCCTGTCAGGCCGCCTTGCACCAGAGCCATGACCAGCCCGAAAACAGCAAGGGTCAGCCCGATGGTTGATTCGCTCCAGCTGAAACGGGCGATGCCCCAAAATGCCCAGATCGCCGGGTAGACTGAAGTTGCGAAAAAATATACCGACATGACGATGCAGAGCGGGAGAACCTGCTTGTAGCTTGCGAAGACCTTGAACACACCGATGGGATTTGAACGCGAAATACTGAAGGGACGCCGGAGTTCCGGCGGCAGTGTTTCCGGCAGAACAAAATAGCCATAGGCAAAGTTCAGAACGGAAACGCCAGCAGCGACGAAGAACGGAATGCACGGGCCAAATTCTCCCAGAACGCCACCAATGGCTGGGCCTATGATGAAGCCCAATCCGAAGGCTGCCCCCATCCAGCCAAAGGCCTTGGCGCGATCCTCCGGTTTGGTGATGTCAGCAAGATAGGCGTTGGCGGTTGTGTAGGAGGCTCCGCACAGGCCAGCGAAAGTGCGCCCGACGAACAGCCACAGCATGGTTGGAGCAAAGGCAGTGAGCAAATAATCCACGCCAAGCCCGAAGACAGAGAGCAGCAGAATTGGGCGCCGGCCATAGGCATCCGAGAGATTCCCTAGAACAGGGCCGAACAGAAATTGCGTGACGCCATAGGCAAAGAACAACCAGCCGGCAAGTAGCGACGCACCGGCAAGATCAGTGCCACTCACACTCTCGATGAGCCGCGGCAGCACAGGCATGATGAGGCCGAAACCCACCATGTCGAGAAGGACAGTGATGAATATGAACGTGACGGCGTGCCGGTTGGGCGGACGTTGCGACATACTGCCCGGTCAATGCGCCCGGCGTTCGCGTAACTGGTAACTGTTCTTCTTCGCGTCGAAGCCCTTGAAGTATTCGTTCACCTGGGGATGGCGTACAGGGGTTCCGGTCACATCAACCAGCAGGTTCTGCTCGGAGACGTAAGCTACATATTCGGTGTCATCGTTTTCAGCGAGCAGATGGTAAAAGGGCTGATCGCGGCGGGGCCGCGAATCCTCAGGAATCGAGCTCCACCATTCCTCGGTGTTGCTGAAGACGGGATCCACATCAAAAATAACGCCACGGAACGAAAACAGCCGGTGCTTTACGACCTGGCCGATTTGGAACTTGGCGGTTGGAAGTTCACTCATAGCACCTGATTGCCAAGACTTTGGCGATAAGGCAAGGGCATCCTAGGGCGCGCGCATAGCAAAAGGCAGACTGTGGCTTGGCTGCAATCCATGTTGCATGACGAAGTGTTTCAGGGGGGCGAAATAGTGCAGCGCGGCAAGACTCAGTGCGCGCGCGCCTTCAAGGGGGAGTAATCCTAACAGCAGGGATTTGTTCATAAGATCGATTACCTGCTGGCGTGGCAAGACCTCGGCGCGGCGCAGGCTGTTGTATTGAGCCAGGATGCTTTCGCCAACAGCATCCTTGCTCGCCAAGATCAGATCGGCCGCAAGGGCTGCATCGCGCAGCGACATGTTGAGGCCCTGCGCGCCGATTGGCGGCACAACATGGGCTGCCTCGCCGATCAACAGGACGCGATCCCTGGCGAACTGGCGGGCAGTGAGGCCGCGCATCGGAAACGACTTGCGCGGACCGAGCCCGGGGATCAGACCGAGTTCTCCGTGCGTTTCAATTTGAATCTCGGCTGCCAGTTCCTTGTCGCTCATGGCCATCAGGACATCGGCGCGGGCCGGGCGTTCCATCCAGACAAGACTGGAGCGGCCATCGGGCAGGGGGACCGTTGTGAAGGGGCCAGCGACCTTGTGGTATTCCGTCGAAATGTCGCCATGGCCCATGGTGTGGGCGAAGCTTGTGGCGATGGCTGTCTGGTCATAGGCCCAACTGTCGGTGGCGATGCCCGCGGATTTTCGCATGACGGAGTTGGCGCCATCGGCGGCAAGGCACAGGGAAGCGGAAATCTCCGCGCCATTGGACAAGGTGATCTGGATGGCATTACCGCTGGTTCGGGCACTGCTTGCCGTGGCTTCGATGAAGGTGACGCCATGGTCTTCGGTGCATTTGCGCAGTGCCGGAAGCAACAGACTGAGGGGAATGTTCCAGCCGAAGGCGTCGAGCTCCAGTTCCCGTGAGTCGAAATCCAAGGTGGGGGCGACGAGAAGTGATCCGGTATCATCCACGATCCGCAGTTTTCGCAAGGGCGCGGTTTGGGCTTCAAGACTACCAGGCCAAATACCGAGATAGCGCAGAAGTTGAATCGAGGGCTGCATCAGGGCAACGGTGCGGGGGTCGTCGGTGGGAGTGCGTGCAATGAGAGCGGTTGCCACGCCTTCCTTTGCCAGCAGTGCAGCGGCGGCAAGACCCGCGGGGCCGGCGCCTGCAACCACAATGGTGAAGCCGGTCACGCTTAGCTCGCGGTCAGGGCGGTTTTCGTCATGCTATCGCGCGTGGAAAAACCGGCATGGAAGGCAGTGAGGTTAGGGCGGGTATCGCGCCACTTGAATACCGGCAGACGAAAATCAATGTAGGAGAGGGCGACTGCCGCGGCGATGCTTCCCGCCGTCACTTCCGCAAGCTCGGCCTTCCAATTCCTGTCCATGTCGTCCATCGCGGCATTGATGCGCTGTTCGGTCCGCGTCATCCAGTCGGTCCATTGCAGGCCTTGCGGGCGCGCAGCCGTTTCATAGCGATAGGCCACGGCCACATCGGCCAGGCCCTGTCCCAGCGCCTGCAGGGTCAAAACGCGGAAGCGCTTCACGCCATCATCGGGGATCAAGGTCTTGTTGCCGGCAATATGGGCCAGGTATTCAATGATGACCCGGCTGTCATAGATGGCGTGATGATGATCGGTTTCGAGAATGGGGACCTTGCCAAGGGCCGAGAGGCTGGTGAGTGCCGGATTGGCCTGGGTAGGCTTCACGGCTTCCCGGACATGTTCCAGCTTGCCTGCAAGCCCGCATTCATGGGCGGTGACCAGGCACATGCGCACAAAGGGAGAAATCGTATCGCCATAAATTTTCACGGGAAGCCAACCTTTTCATTTGTTTCAACTGGCAAGTTTAGCCCAGATCAGGTCGGGCGATCAATGAAAGGCGGAATGCCGCGTCAGTATTTCCGCAGCAAGCCAACGAGGCGGCCCTGAACACGTACACGGTCGGGTCCGAATATGCGGGTTTCGTAGGCCGGGTTTGCGGCTTCGAGGGCCACGGATTCGCCTTTCTTGCGCAGGCGCTTCAGGGTGGCTTCCTCGTCATCGATCAGGGCCACGATGATTTCACCATTGTTTGCCGTGTCACCCTTGCGGATCAACACCGTATCACCATCAAAAATGCCGGCGTCGATCATCGAGTCGCCCTTGACCTCGAGGGCGAAATGTTCACCGCCGCCCAGCATTTCGGGCGGGATCGAGATATTGACGGTATGATCCTGAATGGCGGCGATGGGAACGCCGGCCGCGATCTTTCCCATGAGGGGCACCATCACAGCGCGCGGAATTCCGTCATTGGCAGCAGGCATGGGCTTCACCTTGCCCAGGCTTCCCTGGATGACATTGGGCGAGAAGCCGGATTTCTTCGAAGCGAGGCTTGGGGAGTGGGACTCGGGCAGCTTGATCACCTCCAGGGCGCGGGCGCGATTGGCCATGCGTTTCAGAAAACCGCGCTCCTCTAGGGCAATGATCAAGCGATGCACACCGGATTTTGATTGCAGGTTCAAGGCATCCTTCATTTCCTCGAATGAGGGCGGAACACCTTCTTCCTTGAGGCGCTCATTGATGAAAAGCAGCAGTTCGAGTTGTTTGCGGGTGAGCATGGCAGATCGCTTTCATTGCAGGAGTCGGATTCGGAACAAACCTGAAACATCTATACAGGTTCCGGTTTAGTTCTGCAACTGTTTACTTTTTGTGACAGTTAAAAGTCGAGATTCAGGACCGGAACGAGGGCGCCAACGCCGGCTTCAGGGGCGTTCGGCGGACGGATGATCAGGCAGTCGGCCTCGCGGAAGGTACGCTGCATGGAAGAGTCCTGTTTCTTGAAGGGGATGGCAGTGCGCGAACCGTCAGGGGCAATTTCAAGTGTGGCGCGGACGTAGTCTTGACGACTGTCATTGGCGGCCATCGCTGTGCCCAGTCTGGCCGTAGTGGCCATTTCGGACGCAGGCAGGCCCTGCAGCGCATCGAGGAGCGGCTTCAGGAACAGCCGGGCGCAGACGAGGGCGGAGACAGGGTTTCCCGGCAGGCCGAGCACATGCCGTTTGCCTTTGCGCCCATACATGAAGGGCTTGCCCGGACGCATGGCGATTTTCCAGAAGTCGATTTTGACTCCGGTGTTTTTCAACGCCTGCTGGATAAAGTCGTGATCGCCAACGGAAGCGCCGCCTGTTGTCACAATGACATCGGCCTTGGCCATTTTCAGGATGGCACGCTCGGTGGCCTTGAGATTGTCACGGACGATGCCGCAGTTGATGACGTCAGCGCCGAGGAATTGTGCCATGGCGGCTAGGGCGTTGCTGTTGGAGGAGACGATCTGGTCAGCGCGCGGAGTTTGGCCGGGCAACACCAGTTCATCGCCTGTTGCGATCACCGCCACGAGCGGTTTCTTCCGTACACTGAGGACACCGCAATTCATGGCGGCAGCAAGGCCGATGTCGCGGGCGTTCAGGCGGATGTCCGCGGGGAGGAGGTTCTCTCCCTTGCGGAAATCCAATCCGCGAGGCCGGATGTTCTGGCCACTGCGGGGCGGCTGCATAATGGTGACCGACTTGCCGTCCGCTGCCGTGTTTTCCTGGATAACTATGGTGTCAGCGGATGCTGGCACTGGCGCGCCGGTGAAGATGCGAATGGCTTCACCCGACTTTAATTTGCCAGTGAAGCCATGGCCTGCAGCGGAGATGCCAACGACCTTTAACACCGTGGCATCATCTTCTGCGCGCAGGGCGTAGCCGTCCATGGCGGAAGCATTGAAGGGTGGCTGGTTGCGTTTGGCCTGCAAGGACCTGGCTAATACCCTGCCCAAAGCCATGGCGAGGGGAATCTGCTCCGGTGCCAGCGGTTTGACATTGGCAAGGATGTGGGCGCGGGCTTTTTCGACGGGCATCAGGGCCATGGTCATTCGGCCGTGAAGGTGCCGGACTTGCCGCCGGATTTTTCGGTGAGGCGCAGATCGGTTATTTTCATGCCACGATCAACGGCCTTGCACATGTCATAGAGCGTCAGGGCGGCAATTGAGCAGGCGGTGAGGGCTTCCATCTCAACGCCGGTCTTGCCTTCGACCCGGACCATCGCGGTAACCTCGATTGAACTGGTCTTTTCATCGGTCACGAAATCAACGGAGACCTTGCTGATCATCAGGGGATGGCACAGGGGAATCAGTTCGTGAGTCTTCTTTGCCGCCATGATGCCGGCGATGCGGGCGGTGGCGAGCACGTCACCCTTTTTGGCGGTGCCAGTCATGATGAGGGCCAGGGTTTCAGACAGCATCTGGACTTTCGCCTTGGCCGTGGCTGATCGCGAGGTGACGTGCTTGCCCGACACGTCCACCATATGGGCGTTTCCGGTGGCGTCGAGATGGGTGAGCCGGTTCATGATTTTACCAGTATAGCACGGGTTGCGACGGCCACATCATCTTGGCGCATGAGGCTTTCGCCGATGAGGAAGGCATTCACACCGACGCTTGAGAGCTTCGCCAGATCCTGAGGTTTGAACAGCCCGCTTTCGCCGATGATCAGGCGGTCCTTTGGTACGCGCGGGGCGAGCTTCATGGTTGTTTCCAGGGTCGTCTCAAAGGTGTGAAGATTGCGGTTGTTGATGCCGATGAGCGGCGACGACAGCTTCAAGGCGCGATCCAGTTCGGGCTGGTCATGGACCTCGATGAGGACATCGAGGTTCCACTCCCGCGCTGCTGCTTCGAGCTCGAGAGCCAGGGCATCATCGATCATCGCCATAATCAGCAGAATGCAATCCGCACCCCAGGCGCGGGCTTCGAGAACCTGATAGGGGTCGAGCATGAAGTCCTTGCGCAAGGCGGGCAGGGAGCAGGCTGACCGGGCTTGGGTGAGAAATTCCGGCGCACCCTGAAAGGACGGCGTGTCGGTGAGCACAGAAAGACAGGCAGCACCACCTTGCTCATAGGCTTTGGCGAGCTCCGGCGGATTGAAATGTTCGCGGATCAGGCCCTTGGATGGGCTGGCTTTTTTGATTTCAGCAATCAGCGCCCACTGTCCCGCATCAATCTTCTTTTGAAGAGAGGTGTGAAAAACGCGCACGGGCGGGGCTTGCTTGGTCAAGGATTCGAGTTGGGCAAGCGGAACTGCGCGCCTGGCCTTGGCCACTTCCTCGCGCTTGTAGGCGGCAATCTTGTCAAGGATGGTGGCCATCAGGAATTCGAGACCGAAATCAGTTTATCGAGGGCCTTGAGCGCTGCACCATTGTCGATGGCCTGCTCAGCCATACGCGCGCCGTCGGCGTAAGTCTTGGCCTTGTCGTCCATGAACAAGGCGGCACCCGCGGTCATGACTACGGCATCGCGAAAGGCAGACTTCCTACCTTTCAGAACTTCACGCAAGGCAGCCGCGTTCTGTGTCGCATCGCCACCTTTCAGGTCTTCCAGTCTGGAGCGCTTAAGGCCGACCGTTTCCGGCGTGACTTCAAAGCTGGCGACCTTGCCGTTCTTCAGCTCGGAAATCCATGTGACACCCGTGGGCACAATTTCATCAAGGCCGCCTTCGCCATGGCAGATCCAGCATGCCTTGCTTCCGAGATTCTTCAGAACATGGGCGAGAGGCTCGACCCAGGCCTTTGAAAACACACCGGTAATTTGCTTTCTGGCCCCGGCCGGGTTGGACAGGGGGCCGAGCAGATTGAAGATGGTGCGGGTGCCAAGCTCCACACGGGTGGGGCCAACATATTTCATGGAGGCGTGATGGGCGGGAGCAAACATGAAGCCAACGCCAGCCTCGGCGATGCATTCGCTGATCTTCTCAGGCAAGAGATCAATCTTTACGCCAAGGGCCACGAGAACATCTGCGGCACCTGACCTTGATGACAGGGCACGGTTGCCGTGCTTGGCTACTTTCAAGCCAGCGCCCGCTGCCACAATGGCGGCACAGGTTGAAATATTATAGGAGCCTGACGCATCACCGCCGGTTCCCACGATATCAATGGCACCCGTCGGGGCTTTCACGCGGAGCATTTTCTCGCGCATGATTTCCACGGCGCCGGTGATTTCGTCCACGGTTTCGCCGCGCACCCTTAGAGCCATGAGAAGGCCCGCGATTTGCGAGGGTGTAGCATCGCCCGACATCATGATACCGAAGGCCATCCTGGCTTCCTCACGGGTGAGGGGCTTACCAGCGGCGGCCTTGGCGATGATCGGTTTGAGTTCTGACATCAGCGCACCTTTGCCAATCCAAGAAAGTTCTTGAGCAGGGCATGGCCATGCTGGGAGGCAATGCTCTCGGGATGAAACTGCACACCATGCACATTCAGGGTCTTATGCTGGAGGCCCATGACCAGTCCATCGGTTTCCGCGGTGATTTCAAGACTGTCCGGCAGGCTTGCCTTGTCAACAACAAGCGAGTGGTACCGCGTGGCTTCAAAGTCCTGCGGGACATCCTTGAACACGCCCTTGCCATCGTGGTGAACGGCGGACAATTTTCCATGCATAAGTTTGGGAGCGCGAACCACTTTCCCGCCAAAGGCCTGGCCGATTGCCTGCAAGCCAAGGCACACACCAAAAATCGGAATGGTGGGGGCGGCTTTGGCGATGAGTTCCAGGCAAATGCCCGCTTCATTTGGCGTCTTGGGACCGGGTGACAAGACGATGGCCTCGGGCTTTGCCGAGATGACCTGGCCCACGCTGATCTTGTCGTTGCGGTGGACCACGGTTTCAACGCCAAGTTCGCCGAGATAGTGGTACAGGTTGTAGGTGAAGCTGTCGTAGTTGTCGATGAGGATGATCATTGAGCCCTCCCAGCGCGTCCGGCGAAGCGGACGGCCTCATCGGCGGCGCGGAACAGGGCCTTGGCCTTGTTCACGCATTCCTGATGTTCACTTTCCGGCACGCTGTCGGCCACGATGCCGGCTCCTGCCTGCACATACATCTTGCCATCCTTGACGATTGCGGTGCGGAGCACAATGCAGGTGTCCATTTCGCCGTCGGCTGAGAAGTAGCCGACACAGCCGCCATAAACACCGCGCTTATGTTTTTCCAGTTCGTCGATGATTTCCATGGCGCGCACTTTCGGAGCGCCCGATACGGTTCCCGCTGGGAAACCGGCGCAGAGAGCGTCGATCACATCATACTTCGCCGCAAGCCTGCCCTCGACATTGGACACTATATGCATCACGTGGCTGTAGTTTTCGATGATGAATTGCTCGGTGACTTTGACCGAGCCGATCTCTGCGACACGGCCTACGTCATTGCGGCCAAGATCAAGCAGCATCAGGTGTTCGGCACGTTCCTTGGGATCGGCGAGCAATTCGGCTGCAAGAGCGCGATCTTCTGAAGGGGTTTCGCCGCGACGGCGGGTTCCGGCGATGGGCCTGATGGAGACCTTGCCATCGCGGACGCGGACAAGAATTTCCGGGCTTGAGCCAATGACGGCGAATTGGTCGAAGTCGAGATAGTACAGGAAGGGCGACGGGTTCACCCGGCGGAGCGAACGGTAAAGCGCGAAGGGCGGCAGGCTGAAGTTCGCCTCAAAGCGCTGGGACAGAACCACCTGGAAGATGTCACCTGCGGTAATGTAGTCCTTGGCCTTGCCGATCATCGCGCCGTATTCTTGCGGCGAGGTGTTGGACGTTGCCGTCATGATGGGTGGGGCCTCAAAGTCTTGGGTGGTCAAATGATCGAGCGGGCGGTCGAGCGCATCTACAACCTCGGAGATGCGTTCCTGGGCTCGTGCGTAGGCGGCTTTTGGCGACACGCCTTTTTCCACATAGACCGGTGACGTCACGGTGACTTCGTCGCGCACACTGTCAAAAATCGCCATTACGGTCGGGCGGATCAGCACGCCATCGGGCAGGCCGAGTGTGTCTGGATTTGGTTCGGGCAAATCCTCCATGAGGCGCACCATGTCATAGCCGATGTAACCAAATATGCCCGCAGCCATGGGTGGCGCATCGGGATTGAGCGGTATGCGACTTTCGGCAAGCAGGGCGCGGAGCGACTCGAGAGGAGCAAGCTGGATAGGCTCAAAGGGGCCTTCGGGTTTATGCAACGCCTTGCGATTGATCGAGGCGTTGCCGTCGGCGACCTTCCAGATCATGTCTGGGTTCATGCCGATGATGGAATAGCGCCCGCGCACCGCCCCGCCTTCCACCGATTCCAGCAGGAATGAATATTTGGCATTGCGGGTCAGTTTCAGCATGGCCGAAACCGGGGTTTCAAGATCGGCGACGAGGCGGGTTGAAACGATTTGCGCCGCGCCCTTTTCATAGGCGGCGGCGAAGTG
>JBAVOA010000509.1:0-3663 GCA_049691635.1 Aestuariivirga sp.
GACGAGCTCAACCGTGTCGAGGCTGTCGGCACCGAGGTCATCAATAAAGCTTGCCTCGGTTTTTACCTTGTCGCCGTCCACACCGAGGTGCTCGACAACGATCTTCTTTACCCGCTCAGCAACGTCACTCATGTTTAATCGTCCTTGTTTGATCAAAATTATACTTAGGTTGGACACCCGGTTTTGTGGTGGTTCCCCCTTGTGCCTACCCGCTAACTACCACAGAATCCAATTCCGGCAAAAGGGGGATTATTTTTGGCCTTGCGGATCGCCGTTTGCACCCCATTTGGATTGAACAATCCGTACAATCAGGGGACCAAAAGCCATGCAGCACCGCAAACTGTCGTCACTTTCCGTTTCAGCCCTCGGCTTGGGCTGCATGGGCATGTCGGAATTCTATGCAGGCCGTGATGATGCGGAATCAATCGCCACACTCCACCGTGCCATTGAACTTGGCGTCAGTTTCCTTGACACCGCCGACATGTACGGGTCGGGAAGCAATGAGGAGCTCATCGGCAAGGCCATCAAGGGCAAGCGCGACAAGGTTGTCATCGCTACCAAATTCGGCAACATGCGTGGCCCCAACGGTGAATTCCTGGGCGTCAACGGTGCGCCGGCTTATGTACGCAAGTGCTGTGATGAAAGCCTCAAGCGGCTGGGCGTGGACGTGATCGACCTCTACTACCAGCACCGGGTCGATCCCAAAACGCCAATCGAGGATACGGTTGGTGCTATGGCTGAGCTGGTGAAACAGGGCAAGATACGCCATCTCGGTCTGTCAGAAGCTGCGGCCAAGACCATCGAGCGGGCCCACAAGGTGCATCCCATCACGGCGCTGCAAACCGAATATTCCCTGTGGAGCCGCGATGTTGAGGACGAAATCCTGCCGACCATCCGCCGGCTTGGCATTGGGCTGGTTCCCTACAGCCCCCTGGGGCGCGGGTTCTTCACCGGCCGGTTCAAGACACCCGACGATTTCGACGCGAAAGATTACCGCCGCATGACACCCCGCTTCCAGGGCGAGAATTTTGACAGCAATCTCGGGCTGCTTAGCGTGGTTGAATCCCTTGCGGCTGAAAAGGGCGTAAAACCCGGACAGGTGGCGCTTGCCTGGGTTCTGGCCCAGGGCGAAGATGTGGTTCCCATTCCCGGCACGAAACGCCGCGCCTATCTGGAAGAGAATGTCGCAGCCCTTGATGTCACCTTGAGCAATACGGAAATCGAAAAACTTTCCAACGCGATCCCACGGGGCGCGGCGGCGGGTGATCGCTATCAGGCAAGTTCAATGAAGGCGCTGAACGGGTAAGACACGCCTCAAATCATCGCCATGCCACCGTTCACGTGGAGCGTCTGGCCGGTCACGTAAGCTGCTTCCTCGGAGGCGAGGTAAAGGGTGGCTGCGGCGACATCCTCAGGGGAACCAAGCCGTCCTGCCGGAACCTTGGCCAGAATGGCTTCCTTCTGCTTGTCATTCAGAACATCAGTCATGGACGTGGCGATAAAGCCGGGAGCCACGCAGTTCACCGTCACATTGCGTGACGCGAGTTCCAGCGCCAGGGACTTGGAAAGGCCGATGATGCCCGCTTTCGAGGCCACGTAGTTGGCCTGGCCGGCATTGCCGGTGACACCCACAACCGAGGTGATATTCACAATCCGGCCCCAACGCTTTTTCATCATGGGGCGCATGGCGGCGCGGCAGAGGCGGAAGCCGGCGGTCAGATTGACATCGAGCACACTGGCCCAATCCTCGTCCTTCATGCGCATGGCAAGTCGATCCCTGGTAATCCCGGCATTGTTGACCAGGATATCGAGCCCGCCCAGCGCAGCCTCTGCGGCGGGGACCAGCCTTTCCACATCGGCAGGATCGCTCAGGTTACAGGGAAGGACATGAACCCGCTCACCAAGTGAGGCCTTCAGCTCTTCGAGCACGGCGGCACGTGTCCCTGAAATGGCAATGGTTGCCCCTGCCCCGTGCAGCGCCCTGGCAATGCTGGCGCCAATGCCGCCGGTTGCGCCGGTGATGAGCGCGGTTTTTCCCTTGAGATCAAACATCGAACTATCCTTGCTTCAAAAGCGCAGCCGCAGCTGCCACGTCTTGGGGGGTGCCGAGTGCCAGCCCTTGCGCCTCGGGGGCATTCTTTTTCAGGAGCCCGGTCAATACCTTACCGGTGCCCACTTCAAAAAACAGATTAATTCCGTTGGCCGCCATAAAACCTACGCATTCACGCCAGCGTACGGTGCCGGTCACCTGCTCCACCAGACGTTTCCTGATTTCCGCTGGATCGGAAATCGGCCCCGCCACGACATTGGCAATCAGGGGAACTGCGGGTGCCTTCATGGTGAGGCCCATGAGGGCTTCGGCCATGGCGTCGGCTGCGGGTTGCATGAGGGCGCAATGGAATGGCGCGCTCACCGGAAGTAGAATTGCACGCTTGGCACCCCGCGCCTTGGCAAGTTCGCAGGCGCGGTCGACAGCAGCCTTGTGGCCGGAAATCACCACTTGCCCCGGACTGTTGTCATTGGCCGCCTGGCATACGTCACCTTGAGCGGCATCGGCGGCAACGGCTGCGACGTCGGCGAAGTCCAACCCAAGGACAGCAGCCATGGCACCGGTGCCTACCGGCGTTGCAGCCTGCATGGCGAGTCCCCGAATGCGCAGAAGTTTTGCCGCGTCATGAAGCGAGAAAGTCCCCGCCGCTGCCAGGGCCGAATACTCGCCCAGGGAATGGCCACCCACGAATTTAGCCGTGTTGCCTGTGGATATCCCGTGTTCGGCCTGGAGGATGGCAATCACCGCCATGCTCACCGCCATCAGGGCGGGCTGGGCGTTGGCGGTCAGTGTCAGCTCCGCTTCCGGCCCCTCCCACATGAGTGCCGAAAGCTTCTGGGAAAGGGCCGCATCCACCTCGGCAAAGACGACGCGTGCTGCGGGAAAGGCATCGGCAAGGGCCTTGCCCATGCCAACTGTCTGGCTCCCCTGTCCGGGAAAGGTGAATGCTATGCCCACTTAGTTCTCCCTGAATTCACGTTTGGGCCACGAAACATGGCAATGGCGCGGAGTCAAGCTTGGCTGCCACCGGATTTGGGTTAGGGTTTGTTAAGAATTTGTCCGCAATATCGCACACGGAACAGTTGTTTCCTGCCGCGCGGCGCACTTTGCCGACGCTGGAATGTAGGTTGTAAACGCGTCCCCCGTCAACCCTTCCGGCAGCCTGAAATCCCTGAGATGAAAACTGATCGCATTCACTACGGCTGGAAATTTCTCCTCACGGTCGCCTTGCCGTTGTTGCTGGCATTTATTGGGACGGTTGCCCTGACGCTTGATCTGGTGTCACGGGTTTCCACGGGCGCCAACAGGGAGGACCATGCGCGGGCCCAGCAGACGGTCATTTCGGCGCTTGCTGCAGCCCAGCAACAGCTTGAAAAACTGGCCATCGACAATGCCTTTTGGAACGATGCGGTGCGCGGCTCCTATGGCACCGTGGATTACGACTGGTTCTTGGACACTTGGGGGGCGTTATCCGGCGTTGGGGACAGTTATGACGCGGTCGTGCTGGTCGATCGCCAATCTCCGGAAGCTGTCATTGGAACCTTACGTGGCGAAAAATTCACCCCGGGAATCACCCAATTTCTGTCGAAGAAATTTGAAACCCTGCTGGATAC
>JBAVOA010000510.1:0-4005 GCA_049691635.1 Aestuariivirga sp.
AAAGTGAGCAGCGCCATCAGCGAGGGATGGGGGAAAGGGCCAGAAAACCTGACCTCGTTTGACAGGGCGGCAGCAACGTTTGCCATTGAGGACGGCATTGCGCGGAGCGCGGATGTCAAGATTGAAAGTCCAGCCTTTGAGGTTTCAGGCAGGGGAGAAATCGACCTGCGGCGGCGTGCCATAGATTTCAAATTCGATCCCAGGCTGGTCACGGGGGCAAATGAAACGGCGAAGCTTCCGGTACAGATGGTGGTCAAAGGGTCCTGGAGCTCCCCCCGAATATATCCAGACGTGGAAGGCATTCTGGATAGTCCTGATGCCGCCTATGATACCCTGCGGGCTCTTGGCATGTCTGGAAAGATGCTCAAGAAAATAGAAAAGCAGGGCGGCAAACTCCTCAACAACCTGTTCGGGAATTGATGTCCGGCGTTCTCTGGTGCAAGATCACGCCATGATCCGCGTGCAAGCCCATGCATTTGATACAGCTGCCGAACTTGCAAAACTCAAGCAAGGCCGCCGGGATATTGGCGGATGTGTCATCTTTGTCGGAACCATGCGCGAGCTGAACGAGGGCGCGGACGTTTCCGCCATGACGCTTGAGCACTATCCGGGCATGACCGAGAAAGCGCTTGCCGAAATTGACGCCGAAGCCCAGCGACGCTGGCCGCTTCTCGATACGCTGATCGTCCACCGCTACGGCGCCCTCGTGCCGGGCGACGACATTGTCCTGGTCATTGCAACTTCAGCCCATCGCGAGGCCGCATTTGAGGCTTGCCATTTCCTCATCGACTGGCTCAAGACCAGGGCGCCGTTCTGGAAGATGGAGTCGGGAGCACAGGGAGACAGCTGGGTATCGGCCAAATCCTCTGATGATGAAAGCGCCTCACGCTGGGATAAAACGCCCCGGTGATAGCGCGCGCCAGGCCTGCCCGCCCAATGTACAAGACCATCATTGATGGTCTCATTTTTGTGGCCGCCGTCATTTTTGTGCTGGGCATCATGAAGCAGCTGGGAATCGTGGATCTGACGCCCGGATCGATGCAGGTCGTCGATGGCGACTCCCTGCGCAACGGTGATACCGATATCCGGCTCTACGGCATTGATGCGCCAGAATACCGCCAGAGCTGCCGGGACAAGCACGGTGCCGAGTATCCCTGCGGCAAGTTTTCAGCAAACGCCTTGCGTGGCCTGGTTGGAAGGCGTGAGGTTTCCTGCCGGTCGGTTGAAACGGACCGCTACGGCCGCGCCGTCTCGGTTTGCCAAATTGGCAGCCTTGAGATCAACAGGGAGATGGTCAGGCTGGGCTGGGCCATCGCCTATTTGAGCCATAGCACGGCGTATTTCGCCGTTGAGGCGGATGCAAAAAAGGCAAAAAGGGGGATTTGGGCGGGGTCCTTCGAAAGACCCGAGGACTACCGGGCGCGGCACCGGCTGGTGCGCGGGAATCTGGGCGAGATGGGCAGTCCGGACTGAAAGATGGTGCTGCTAGACAGGATTGAACTGTCGACCTCTCCATTACCAATGGAGTGCTCTACCACTGAGCTACAGCAGCGCACCATATTGGGGCGACACATGCCACAGGCCCCGGCCTTTCGCAACCCTCATAACTTGACAGAAGCCTTCAAGCTTTCCATGTGTGCCGGATGGGAAACCAACCACGCACACCCCGGACGGCCGCCGAAACAAAGCGGCTGGCGGATGCCTTGCGGATTAACCTGCTGAAACGGAAATCCCTGGCCAAGGCCCGAAAATCAGCTGCAAAGCCTGAAAGGCGGGCTTCCGATTAAACCTTGCCGCAATAGGGCCATGTATGCTTGTTAGCGCCGTTTTGGCAGACTGCCGTGCCAACCTGCTGATTCCGGCTTAAAGACCTGAAGGGAACGTATTGAATGGACCGTATCCGTATTCGTGGCGGCAACAAGCTGAATGGCACAATTAACATTTCAGGTGCCAAAAACGCTGCCTTGCCGTTAATGATCGCGGCCCTTTTGACGCCAGAAACCCTTACGCTCCGCAATGTGCCGCGCCTCGTGGATGCCCTGCGGCTGCAGCGGATTTTGCAGAATCACGGGGTTGACATCACGGTTTCGGGCAAACGCCCGGGGCAGTCCGCCATTTCCGGCGAGACGTTAAAAATCTCGGCAAAGACCATTGTAGATACAACCGCGCCTTATGACCTCGTTTCAAAAATGCGGGCAAGTTTCTGGGTGCTTGGCCCCCTCCTCGCACGCTGTGGCGAAGCCAAGGTTTCGCTGCCAGGCGGCTGTGCCATCGGCACAAGGCCTGTCGATCTCCATATCCTGGCCATGGAAAAACTCGGCGCGGAGGTTGAAATTGAAGCGGGCTATGTGATCGCCAAAGCCAAGAATGGGTTGAAGGGCGGCCACATCAATTTTCCGAAGGTAACCGTGGGCGCAACCCATGCGGCCCTGATGGCTGCTGTTCTGGCGAAAGGCGATACCATTATCGAAAATGCCGCCCGGGAACCCGAGATTGGCGACGTGGCGGAATGCCTGGTGAAAATGGGGGCCAAAATTGAGGGCATTCATACCTCGACCCTCAAAATCAGCGGCGTGACCAGTCTCCATGGGGCCGAACACGAGGTGATTGCCGACCGCATCGAAACGGGCACCTACGCCATGGCCGCGGCGATGACCGGCGGAAACGTCCTGCTCAAGGGCGCAAAGGCTGACAATCTCGAATCCATGATTGATGTCTTGACCCGTGCCGGCATTTCCGTGCAGCGCAGCAATGAAGGGTTGCGAATCGCGCGCAATGGGCAGGCCATCGAACCCGTGAGTGTTGATACTGATCCTTATCCCGGATTTCCGACTGACCTCCAGGCGCAATTCATGGCCCTGATGACGAAAGCCAAGGGCACTTCGATGATCCGCGAAACAATTTTTGAAAACCGCTTCATGCATGTGCAGGAGCTGGCTAGACTTGGTGCTGACATCCATCTGTATGGCGATACGGCAGAGGTGCGCGGCGTGCAAAAACTTACAGGTGCCGATGTGATGGCGACCGATCTGCGCGCGTCGGTTTCGCTGGTGATCGCCGGTCTCGTTGCGCAAGGCGACACGATGATCCACCGGGTCTATCATCTCGATCGTGGGTTTGAAGCCCTTGAGGAGAAACTGCAAGCTTGCGGGGCCGATGTCGAGAGACTTGCGGGAAACTGAACGGTGCTAAGACTTACGGCGGAAGACACGGAAGACCTGAAGGTCATCTCGGCTCACATGCAGGACGCCCTGGTAAGGTTTTCTGATATCCGCTACCTAGCCAAAACCCGGCAATTTGCCTTCGTGGCCAATCGCTTTGCCTGGGAGGTCCAGCCTCATTCAGAACGCCACCGCACGGGGCTGCATTTTGAACACGTTCTGGGTGTAAAACAGCAAGGCCTCCGGGGCGTTGCTCAAGATGCAATCCTGTCGCTTCTTGCTATTACCTTCCAGCCCGGCCTGGAACCCTCGGGAACCGTGGTTCTCACATTCTCTGCCAATTTCTCCATCAGACTCAGCGTTGAGTATCTTGATTTGCAATTGAAGGACATGGGCGGGGCCTGGGCCACGGAACTGAAGCCCCGTCACGGTGACTAGCGCGCGCGCGGGCTTTCCGTCTAATCTCGCTTTATGACACCCGCCAAAAAAAATCGCCTCGTTGCTGTCGATCTTGATGCAAGCATTGGCCCTGGCCCCTCGCCTGAAGCCGAGCATGAACGGCGTGTTGCGATCTATGACCTGTTGGAAGAAAATTCTTTCGGCCTGCTGAACGGGAAGGATGGGCCTTACCGCCTCCAGCTTTCGACCCAGGACGGGCGGCTGCTTTTTGAAATCTTCAGCGAGGGCGAAGAAAAACTGTCAATCATCGGCCTTTCCATGTCGCCGTTCCGGGTGATCGTCAAAGACTATTTCCAGATTTGTGAAAGTTATTATCAGGCTATCAGGCTTTCCACCCCGTCACAGATCGAAACGATCGACATGGCACGGCGGGCGCTGCACAATG
>JBAVOA010000511.1:0-1907 GCA_049691635.1 Aestuariivirga sp.
CACGCAACACGGCGCGGTGGAGGGGCTGCGGAATCCGCCCCACCGGGACAGCATCTGCCACAAGCCCCAGCATGGCAAAGAGCGCTTCAACGATGCGGTTGAGCGCTTCGCTGTTGCGTTCGATGGCTCTGGCCCAGTCCATGGGGATTCCTGTCAATCACAAAAGAACAAAACAAGAACATAAGCCGATAGGAATAGATTGTCAAGGGGGCATCTGGTGCTGTCCTATTTAGGGCAAGTATTTATTCATATTAAGACGAATGGACTCCGTACTACACATGGTTGTAGGTTTCGCTTCTCACATAAATAGTGAGGCAACCAATGGTATTCGGGAAAACAAGCTAGAGGTCTCGCATGTCGATAGAAAAGTGGATGCAGTTGGCTGTGGTTGTGATCGGCCTCTTAGCCGCGTTGCTCTTCTATGTTGGCAGCATCGGAGTTCCCCATGAACGCCAATCGATTGACGGCGTGACCCCCTATGAGAACCAAATAAAGTCACGGCAGAAATTTGCTAACTGGACGGCAATAGGATTGTCCATTGTCGCCGTGGCAATTCAAATTGCAGTAATTGTCACGAATCCAACTTAGAATACTCGCCCTGGAAATAGGACAGCAGCGGATATCTTCAAGATAAAATTCATTTCGGCCCTGCCTCCTATGTCCGCCCCCAATGATAAGCTGCGCTCAAGGCAATGCTTCCAGACTGGCGGGATATGGGAGATTGATCACCGATGGGCACGGCCTCAGCTTTGAAGAACATGCGGGAACCGCTTCCCGCCGAGGATAACCCCCTCATTCTGGGCACCTCGCATCTCGTCCAGCTGGCCTTCGCGCAGCGTGATACCAGCGCAATCTGGAATGGCCTCGTGCAAAAGATTACGGCGGACCCGCTCGATGCCGCAGCCCTCATGGATATTTCGGTCATGCTTCAGGCCGCAGGCCAGCGTGACAAGGGTTTGCAGGTCCAGGACGCGGCCCTGCAGATCCGGAAATGCTTCCGCTGCCGCCATGGCCGCGGCGACGGCCTGAAAGTGCTGGCCTTCACGACCGCCGGCGACCTCATGGCCAATACGCCAATTGATTTTCTGCTCGAAGGATCAGACATGGAACTGATCTCGGTCTATGTCGATGCGGCGACCCAAACGCTTCCCGACTTGCCTGGGCATGACGTGGCCTTTGTGGCAATTGGCGAATCCGGGGCAAATGAACCTGTGTTGCGCAATCTCCAGCGCCTGCTGGCAGGCTGGAAGGGGGCAATTCTCAATAACGCCCCGCAGAATATCCAGGCCCTGACGCGCGATGGCGTGGCCGCGGCCTTTGCAAATGAACCGGCAATTCTGGCGCCCAGCACCGTCCGTGTGGAGCGCAACTCGCTGTCATTGCTGGCCCAGGGAAAAATCGGCGTAGCGTTCCTCCTTCCCGGTCAGGATTTCCCGGTCATCGTCCGGCCGGTTGGAACCCACGCCGGACAGGGAATGGAAAAAATTGACGATGAAACAGCGCTGCTTTCCTATCTCGCGGGGCATGACGATGGGCTGTTCTATGTCTGCCCCTTCATCAACTATCGCAGCCCCGATGGCCTGTACCGGAAGCAGCGGATTGCCTTCATCGACGGCAAGGCCTTCGCCAGCCATTTCGCCGCCTCCGAGCACTGGATGGTCCATTATCTGAGTGCGGGGATGGTGGGCAACGCGGCCCGCTGTGCCGAGGAAGCCCATTGGATGAGCCATTTCGATGCGTTCGCCAATCGCCATGGCCAGGCCTTTGCCGCGCTCCACCGCCTGGCAGGCCTAGATTATTTCGTGATCGATTGTGCCGAAATGCCCGACGGGCGCCTGCTGCTGTTTGAAGTCGATGTTGCGATGATTGTCCACGACATGGACCCGGCCGACCTGTTTCCCTACAAG
>JBAVOA010000512.1:0-2964 GCA_049691635.1 Aestuariivirga sp.
TCGGGCCTGCCGCAATCCTGTTACGGCCTGCTGATGGCGGCCTGCGACGTGATGAAGGATGCCAAGGAAGAAGGGCTTCCGCTCGATCCTGAAAGCTTTGGCCGGCGGCTGATCGAAGCGCTGATGACACGCTATGAAAACATGCAGAGCGCCGAGCGCAGCAAGAACCTGGAATTCATTGGCCGCTTTGCCGAAGACCGGGTGCGCAAGATCGCCAAACGCCTGCGCGCCGACATGGTGCGCGCCGCCTAAAACTTGAACTGCTCGTTGAGCACACGTTCGGCGAGGCTGTGGCCGGGGTCGAAGAGGAGTTTTACCGAACGCTTCTTGTCTTCGGCGATTTCAACGACTTTGACGTGGCGCACTTCGACGTGGTCGGCCACGGAAGCAACGGGGCGTTTCTCGGGCTCCAGCACGGTGATGGTGACTTTGGCGTTTTGGGGCAGCACAGCACCGCGCCAGCGCCGTGGCCTAAAGGCGCTGATCGGGGTGAGGGCCAGCAGCGGCGCGTTTACCGGTAAGATTGGTCCGTGGGCTGAAAGATTATAGGCGGTGCTGCCGGCGGGCGTCGACAGCAGCAGCCCATCGCAAATCAATTCCTCGAGACGCACCTTGTGGTCAATCGAGATCTGCAGCTTGGCGGCCTGCGAACGCTGGCGGAGCAGGGACACTTCATTGAAGGCGATGCCCTTGTGGGTCTTGCCGCTTTCATCGGTGGCGACCATGCGCAAGGGCCGGATCGCGGTGAGTTCGGCGGCGTGCAGGCGCTCGAGCAGATCGTTCTCCGCGTAATCATTCATCAGGAAGCCAACGGAGCCGCGGTTCATGCCGTAGATCGGCGTTCCGCTCGAGACAAAGCGGTGCAGGGTTTGCAGCATGTGGCCGTCACCGCCCAGGGCCACCACCACATCGGCCGTCTCGGCCGCGGCATTGCCGTAGTGTTTGGCAAGCCGGGACAGGGCTTTGCGGGCTTCAGGAGTGTCGGAAGCGGAAAAGGCGATGCGGGAATAATTCATGTCGCTTTCGTTTGCGTTGACAGATCAAGGCTTTGCCACCATTGAAGGCGCTGAACCTTAGCAACCCCTGAAGGAATGAAGCAAGCCCATGCGTTCGCTGGTATTTTGCACGACATGCCGCTACTCCCAAGCCGACGCCACCGGCGAAGATGGGCGCACGGGCGGGCAAACCCTGATTGACCACATGAAGGCCGTGGTGGCAGACAAGGGGCGTGATGATATCAGAATCGAAACCCAGGCCTGCCTGTGGAACTGCAAGCGCCATTGCAGCGTGGTGTTCAGGGATGACCAGCGCTTTACCTATTTCACTGGAGACCATGTGCCGGAGCGGCCCCAGGCTGAGGCCATTCTCGCATGGTTTGATTTGCACGGTGGGACGATGACCGGGGAAGTTCCATTCCGCGAATGGCCGCAAGCCATGCGCGGCCATTTCATTGCGCGCATTCCAAAGGTGAGGGCATGAGCACACTTCTGGTTCTCGGCGGGGCACGGTCGGGCAAAAGCCGCTATGCGGAAAGCCTGGCCAAGGGGCAAAAGATCTATGTAGCTACCGCCGAGGTCTCGGATGTGGAAATGGCCGAGCGCATTGCGGCCCATCGCCAGCAGCGCGGCGAAGGTTGGGAAACCTATGAAGTGCCGCTCGATTTGCCGGGCCTGCTGCAGGAGATTGACCGCAAGGGCCGTTTCATCCTGATTGACTGCCTGACGATCTGGATGAGCAACCTGATGCTGGCGAAGCTGGATGTGCGGGCCGAGGTTGAATTTCTGTGTGATAAGCTGAAGAAGGCCAAGGCGCGCATTGTGCTGGTGTCGAACGAAGTGGGGCTTGGCATTGTTCCGGCCAATGTGATGGCCCGGGCCTTCCGCGACGAACACGGCGTTCTCAATCAACGCATCGCGGAAGTTGCCGACGAGGTGGTCTTCGTTGTTGCGGGTTTGCCGATGGTACTCAAAAAACAATTGCTGAAAGCACGGCCAACAAAAACAAGAAAGTCATCGCGGTCGCGTAAAACCTGAGGCCTTTGCGGATATCATCGCGGTTCAAGCTCGTGCGGCCTTCGCCCATCCAGGGCAGATCGACGAGATTGCCATCATATCGGCGCGGGCCGCCAAATTTCACGCCGAGGCTTGCGGCAAGAGCTGACTCCGGCCAGCCCGCATTGGGAGACTGGTGCTTTGGGGCATCGCGCCACATGGTTTGCAAGGCGATCTTGCCCCGCTCCCGGTCCGCCCAGGCTGCGGCGGCGGCAAAGAGGAGTCCGGTCAGACGCGAGGCGGGGAGATTGACGAGATCGTCAAGCCGCGCGGCGGCCCAGCCGAAATAGAGATAGCGTTCGGACTTGTGGCCGATCATCGAGTCCGCCGTGTTGATCGCCTTGTACGCCACGATGCCGGGCAGGCCGAGCAGGGCGTACCACAACACGGGTGCCACGATGCCATCGGAGGTGTTCTCGGCGAGGCTCTCGAGGGCGGCTTTGGCGACGCCCGATTCATCAAGGGCTGCGGGGTCACGGCCGACAATTTTTGCGACGGCCCTGCGTCCTTCGTTCATGGATATGTCGAGACCTTTTCCCACCGCGCTGACGTGTTCGTGCAGGGAGTGCTGGGCGATGAGTGCCGTGGCGAGCAAAGCTTCGATAATCCAGCCGAAGCTGCCGTAGGATAGAAGACTTGCGATGGCGATGGCCGGAACCGTGGTGATGAGCAGGACGGCCAGCAGCGCGGCAATACCGCGAAGCCGCGCCTGCATGGGGGCGACCCCAGCGTCATAGAACAGGGTTTCGAGTTTTGCGAGGAGCCTGCCGATCCATTCGACGGGATGTCCGATCCTGGAATAAAGCGCATTGGGATAGCCGAAGAGTCGCTCAATGAAGAGGGCAAGTGCTGCGGCGGTAAAATGCAGGGTCAACATGGGCCGGCGAGTTCCAAGAGTTGATCGAGACTGAGA
>JBAVOA010000513.1:0-4673 GCA_049691635.1 Aestuariivirga sp.
ATGGTATCGCGCCGGAAAGCTGCAAGCGCATCTTCGTTCATGCCCATGAGTGAAGTGCCGGCCACTTCAAGGGCGCCCGACGTTGCCCGCTCAAGGCCCGCAATCAGCATCAGGAGCGACGTCTTGCCGGAGCCCGAGGGGCCGACAATGCCGATGGCCTCACCGGACCTGACACTGAGATCGACGCCCTTGAGAATTTCCACGTCGCCGGCGCGGCTGGGCAGGGTGAGCGTCACATTTTTCAGGAGAACGGCGGATTGAGTCATGGGCGTACACATGGGAGACGGCGTATGATTTGTCGAGTTGCTTCATCTTGAGACTTTGGCGCCAAGCACCTATGTTTAAGGCAATGTTTAGGATTATTTCTGTCATCGCAGTCCTCCTGCTTTCCCTGCAAGGAACTTTGGCAAAGCCTGTGACGATTTTGGTGCTGGGGGATAGCCTTTCGTCCGGTCTTGGACTTTCGCGGCAAGAGGCGTTTCCAGCTAAATTGGAAGCTGCACTCAAGGCCCGTTATCCAGACCTCAAGATCGTCAATGCCGGGGTGTCGGGCGATACGGCCGCCGATGGCCTGGCGCGCCTGGACTGGGCGCTGACCGACGATGTCGGCGGCCTGATTGTGGAACTTGGCGCCAATGACGCGCTCCGCGGGCTCGATGTGGCTCAAACGGAACAGGCGTTGGATGGCATCATGGCGGTGGCGGTGGCTAAGAAGTTGCCCGCCCTCATTTTGGGCATGAAAGCGCCCCCCAACATGGGTCCGGATTATGTCGCAAGATTTGATGGCCTTTACCCGCGACTGGCGGAAAAGTATCAGGCCCTGCTTTACCCTTTCTATCTCGACGGAGTTGCGGCCGATGCCAGCCTCAACCAGGCTGATGGCATGCATCCCAATGCCCGGGGGGTTGACCTGATTGTGTCGAAAATCTTGCCAATTGTTGAGGAATTGATAGGGAATGTACCGGTAAAATAGCGCTTGGCAAATACTCGAATCACGTTAGCTTGTTCTCAGCGTTCCGAGTCACCCTTCAGCAAAAGGATGCCCGCCATGCCAAGACTGTTTACCGGCGTTGAAATTCCCACCGATGTTTCCTTTGATCTTGAAATCATGAAGGGGGGCATCATTGGAGCCCGCTGGATAGACCGGGAAACCTTCCACATCACACTGCGCTTTATCGGTGATATTGACGGGACCCTCGCCCGCGAGATTGCCTATGAGCTTGACGGGGTAGAGGCGCGGCCCTTTTCGCTCCGGCTGAAAGGCATTGACGTCATGGGGGGCAACAAGCCTCACACGCTCTTTGCCGGAATTGAAGAAAGCGGGGAACTCCGGCGGCTGCAATCCATCCACGAGCGGATTGCCCAGGTTCTTGGGCTTCCGGCGGAACAACGGAAATTTGTGCCCCATGTAACCCTGGCCCGGCTGAAGGAACCGGATTTACAGGGGCTGCATCGCTTTGTGGCATCGCACAATCTTTATCGCAGCCGGATGTTCGAAGTTGAGCGTTTTGTCCTGTTCTCGTCGCGGCCGATACGGGGCGGCGGGCCCTATGCGGTAGAGGAATCCTATAACCTGCAAGCCTTACAATGAGCGATAAGCTCCTGATCGGGGCGCCGAGGGCCAAGGTTCTGGCTGAGCTGGAGGGCTGGTCGGAGGCCAAGGGCAGGGACGCGATTTTCAGATCCTTCCAGTTCAAATCCTTCAGTCAGGCCTGGGGCTGGATGAACCGGGTGGCCCTTTTGGCGGAGAAAATGGACCATCATCCGGAATGGCTTAACGTTTATGGCCGGGTTGACGTGACCCTTGCCACCCATACGGCGGGCGGGGTGACCGAAAAGGATATCACCATGGCCCGCAAAATGGATGCATTTGCCCGTTAAGTTTCTTACAACGGGGTAGCTTGACGAAGGGATGAGGGGCCCCCATATCTGGCCCAAGAAATTTTTTTGGAGGTAATTTTCATGGTTGAACCACGCTATCAGACACCGGCGGGCACGGGCACTCAGGTCCAAATCGACCAGGGCCTTCGCTCCTATATGTTGAAAGTTTACAATTACATGGGGGCCGGACTGGCGATTACCGGTGCTGCAGCCTTTGGTACGTTCCATGCAGCTGTTGATGCCTCAGGCGCGTTGACCCCATTCGGCCAGACCATCTTTGTGAGCCCGTTGAAGTGGGTTCTCATTCTTGCCCCACTGGCGATGGTCTTCCTGCTGTCCTTCCGCATTCACAAAATGAGTGTTTCGGCGGCGCAGTTGACCTTCTGGGCCTATGCGGCCCTGGTCGGCGTGAGCTTCGCATCGCTTGGCCTGATCTACACGACCGGCAGCATCGCCCAGGTGTTCTTCATCACGGCAGGCACTTTCGGGGCGCTCAGCCTCTATGGCTACACCACGAAACGCGACCTTGCGGCTTTTGGTTCATTCCTGTTCATGGGCCTGATCGGGATTATCATCGCTTCCCTGGTGAATCTCTATTTCCAAAACTCAATGTTTGACCTTGTGCTTTCCGCTATTGGCGTTCTGGTGTTCACGGGACTCACGGCCTGGGATACCCAGCAGATCAAGGAAATGTATTATGAGGCCGACGATGTGGCCGTGATGGGCCGCAAGGCCATAATGGGCGCGCTACGCCTCTATCTCGACTTCATCAACCTGTTCCTGTCGCTGCTGCGCCTCTTTGGAAACCGCAACTAGGACACAGCGCTGCGTTTAAGAACCCCGGGTGGAAACACCCGGGGTTTTTTACGTGGTGGCAAGCCGCGGCTTCTTGATGAGCACGCGCAGGACCTGGGCCAGATCGTGGCCCCGCTTGAGGATAAGCCCGCCCTGGGCAATGACCGCATAGAGGCCCTGCTTCCGGGCCAGCGCGGGGTTCTTCACGATGCGGTAGAGAGGGCTTTCACTGGTCCGGCGGAAGATGGAAAAGGTTGCCGTTTCACGGTCGAAATCCAGGGCGTAATCGCGCCATTCACCATCGGCAACATGCATGCCGTAGAGATTAAGTATCAGGTTCAACTCTTTGCGATCAAAAGCAATTTGAGGCGGCGCGCTGTTCCACTGGCCGGTATTACCCCGTTTGGGCGCGGAACGGGGGAATTGAATTATGGGTTCCCCGTCACTCAAATGGCAGTTCTCCGTCAAACATTCGGGCCAATGATGAACCCTGCCGGCCGTTTTGGCAAGCGCGCTGCCTAGTTGGCGGCAGGCTGGATCAGGTCCCAGGTGTTTCCGAAGGCATCGCTGAATACGGCAACCTTGCCATAGGCCTCCAAGCGAGGTTCTTCCAAAAACTCAACGCCTTGGCCCTTGAATCTGGCGAAGTCCCGGTCGAAGTCATCGGTCTTCAGAATGAGAAAGACGCGGCCGCCCGTCTGATTTCCGATTGCCTGTCTCTGCGCGGCCGAATCAGCCTGAGCCAGGAGCAGGCCGGTTTCGGTGCTTCCCGGCGGGGCGACGACGACCCAGCGCTTGGTTGGCGATAGGGGCGTATCTTCCGCGAGCCTAAATCCGAGCCTGCGCACATAGTAGGCGATGGCTTCGTCGTAGTCGGGAACCAGCAGGGCCACGGCGGAGATGTGTTGGGGCATGGACCGGAGTTAGCATGCTTTGCTGACTTTGACGGGCGATTTTTTGAATTTTCACGGCGCTGTCGCACTCCCGTTATGGACGACTGCTCATGTTTCTTGGCGACACGGGTTTGAGAGGTGTTGCGAATTCGCAGTTTCGCCGCAATTACGGCAAGTCTTTGCCAAGATGGAGGTAAATATTCTCCTTGTTGCCTCTAAGGCCCGGCTGGAGTTGAGCATCGGAATCTCAGCCCCCCAGCCCCCCGGAGCTTATGATCTAGCCGGGCCCCCCAATCTATGCGTGAGTTTGTGAGGCGTTGAGTAAAGTCCGCGGCCGGACAGTTCCGGCCGCTTTTTTTATGGGCGGGCTTGACCAAAGCCCGCACCGGGCCAATATCGTCGTCTGATTCTCGAGGACAAGATGGCGAAAACGGCGACAATCCCCAAAACGGAAGCCCACGAATTCCAGGCGGAAGTGGCAAAGCTTCTGCATCTCATGGTGCACTCGGTCTATTCCGACCGGGATGTGTTCCTGCGCGAGCTTATTTCCAATGCCGCCGATGCGCTGGACAAGCTGCGCTATGAGGCTATCGCCCAGCCCGCCATGCTGGAAGACACGCCGCTCCTCAATATTGTCATTACACCCGACAAGACGGCCAAGACGCTCACCATTGCCGACAGCGGCATCGGCATGGGCGAGGACGAACTGATTGACAATCTCGGCACCATTGCCAAATCGGGGACCCAGGCCTTTGTGGAAAAGGCAGGCCAGGGCGTCAATCTCATCGGCCAGTTCGGGGTCGGGTTCTATTCGGCATTCATCGTGGCTAACCGGGTCGAGGTGACCTCGCGCAAGGCCGGAACAGGGGATGCCTTCACCTGGGCCTCGGAAGGGCTGGGGACCTTCACGGTCGAGCCGGCGGAAAAGGCGGCGCGCGGCACCCGCATTGTCCTGCATCTCAAGGAGGACGCCCTCGAATTTCTCGAGGGCTGGAAAATTGAACAGGTGGTGCGCGCCTATTCCGACCATATCGGCCATCCGATCATGCTGGTGGAAGGCAGCGAGGCGCCGAAGCAAATCAACACGGCAAATGCCATCTGGAT
>JBAVOA010000514.1:0-8230 GCA_049691635.1 Aestuariivirga sp.
GCCTGAAATCAAGCGCGATTTCGACTATCTGATGCGCCTTTGGGAAAACGTGCGCGATCTCACCCTTCATTCGACAGCCCCTGCCCTCGTCTACGAGGAAGGCAGCCTGATCAAGCGTTCCATCCGCGATCTCTATACCAAGGACGTGGAAGAAGTGTTTGTCGAAGGTGAGGAAGCATACCGTGAAGCCAAAGACTTCATGAAGATGCTGATGCCGAGCCATGCCAAGAACGTGAAGCTCTACAAGGACACGCGGCCGCTGTTTTCAAAGCACCAGGTGGAAACCCAACTGGATGCGCTCTATTCGCCAACCGTCACCCTGCCGTCAGGCGGCTATATCGTGATGAACCAGACCGAAGCGCTGGTTTCGGTTGACATCAACTCAGGCAAGGCGACGCGCGAACACAATATCGAAGATACGGCGCTCAGGACCAATCTCGAAGCCTGCGACGAAATTGCAAGGCAATTGCGCCTGCGCGATCTTGCGGGCCTCGTTGTCATCGACTTCATCGACATGGAGGAGAACCGCAACAACCGCAATGTGGAGCGCCGGCTTAAGGATGCGTTAAAGAATGACCGGGCCCGCATCCAGGTGGGCCGCATCAGCCACTTCGGCCTGATGGAAATGTCGCGCCAGAGATTGCGGCCAGGACTGCTTGAAGGCTCATCGCGGCCCTGCCCCCATTGTGAAGGACGCGGCATCGTGCGTTCGATTTCCTCCTGCGGACTTTCCGTGCTGCGCGCCATTGAGGAACATCTGATCAGCCGCAAGGCGGAGCACCTCACCGTCAAGTGCACCCGTGAAGTTGCCTCCTATGTGCTGAATGAAAAGCGCGACAATCTGCTGATCATTGAACAAGCCTATGGCATTTCGGTGTTCATTGTGCCGAGCGACGAGGTTAAGGGATCACAAGCCGTCATTGAACGGGCCGGCGAACGCACCGCTCCCGTCCGCCGGATCATGGCTGCCCCCGTTAAGATTGATTCAGCCTATGAAGATGACGATGTTGTCGAAGAAGACAGCGAGGCCGAAGTTGAGAGCGAGGCTTCATCTGAGGAGCAAACGTCTGAATCCAGCGTTGAAGCGGAAAACGGCGAAGAAGGTTCTGACTCCCAGCGCGGCAGGCGGCGCCGGCGTGGACGCCGGGGCGGCAGGCGCGGCGGGCGTGACCGTGAGGATCAGCCCCAAGGCACTTCGGCACCAGATGAAGAGGGAGAGACTCCCCGGCATCAGGCGCGCGACGACGAAGGCTCCTCGGAAAGCGAGGAAACCTCCGCTCCTGTCGAAGCAGGCTCGGATTCAGCCGCCGAAGAACCCTCTGAAAAAGAAGGTGGCGAGCGAGGCCATTCGCGTCGGCGCGATCGTTGGGGCCGCAATCGCAATGGACGCCATAAGAACGGCCGTAATGTCTCGCCGGATGCGGATAGCAATGGTCATGGGGCAAGTGCGGCCGAACCGCGCGAGTCACAGCCCGAACGCCAGGTAGAACGCGTTTTTGAGCGTCCGGTGGAACGCCAGCCCGAACGGCAGGTAACACCGATCATCGCCATTCAGGAAATTCCGGCCCCTGCGGTGGAGCCACGCAAGTGGCAACCGCCAGCGCCGACAGTGAGTGCAAGCGATGCTGCAGCAAAGCCCAAGGCTGGCTGGTGGAGCAAGCGCGGCTAGGACTTGAGGCCTCAAACTCGCCGCATTTGACAGGGAAACAGCGCCTGATCAAATGCGGTGGTATTTCCATCCGGATTCCGCCACTCGAGAGTGCCATGATTCGTAAGTTGACAGCGATTTGCCTTGCCATCTCAATGGGCTTCACGAGTCTGGCGGCTGATGGCGGTGCGGCCACCCGGAAAAAGCCCACGGGGCCAGCAATCCCGTTGATTCGCGACGCGGAAATTGAAGGATTGCTGCGCCTCTACTCGCGCCCCATTTTCAAGGCGGCCGGCCTCAATCCATCGGCGGTGCGGGTTTACATCATCAACAATGACAAGATTAACGCCTTCGTTGCCGGTGGCCAACGCCTGTTCATCCATACCGGACTGCTGACCCGGGCCAAGACGCCCAATGAGGTCATCGGCGTTCTGGCTCACGAAACGGGCCACATTGCTGGCGGCCATCTGGCCCGCCTGGGCATTGAACTCGACCGGGCCAGCGTTCAATCGATTATCGGGACACTGATTGGGGTTGCCGCCGTGGTTGGAGGCGCCGCTTCGGGGCAAAAAGGGGCAGCGCAGGCCGGACAGGGCGTCATGATCGGGTCCCAGGGCCTGGCGCAACGGGGGTTGCTTTCCTACCAGCGCGGCATGGAAGCATCCGCCGACAATGCGGCGCTCAAATTCCTGAAGGCCACGGGCCAATCGCCCAAGGGCATGCTCACACTTTTCGAACTGCTCGCCAACGAGTCCCTTGCCTCATTGGAAAATGCGGATCCCTATTTGCTTTCCCATCCCATGCCTTTGGAACGCATTCGCAATCTTGAAGTGGAGGCAAAGAAATCGCCCTACTTCGAAAGGGAAGATGCGCCGCAACTGATGCTCCGCCATCAGCTGATGCAGGCCAAATTGACGGGCTTTATCCAATCTCCGCAATTTGTTTTTCAGCGCTATCCCAGCGCGGATAAAAGCCTGCCAGCCCGTTACGCGAGGTCGATTGCCATGTTCCGCAGGGGTGATACCAAGAACGCCATTCCGGTGATCGACAGCCTGATCCGTGACATGCCGGAAGATCCCTATTTCTGGGAACTCAAGGGGCAAGCTTTGCTTGAGGGGGGGGCTCCATCAAAGGCTATCGAGCCAATCAAGCAGGCTAACAAGTTGCTGCCCAATAGCGGGCTCATCCAAATTTTCTACGCCCAGGCCCTCATTGCCACGGAAAACCCGACTAATATCAGGCAAGCTCTGAATCTGCTGACTCTGGCAAAGAAGACCGAACCTGATTCAGTTGACATTTCCAAGTATTCCGCACTTGCCTATGGCTATCTTAATGATGTGCCGCGCGCCGAACTGGCAACTGCCGAAGCTGCCCTGATGCAGGGCGATACGGCGCTGGCGGCCGAGAAGGCCAAGCGCGTCGTCGGACAGTTCAAACATGGCACGCCCGAATGGATCAGGGCCAATGATATCCTGAATTTTGCCAACAAAGAGTAAGATTGACCTGAAACCTGTCTTTCAGGCAAATAGACTTGAAAAACGAGGTTATCCATGCGCGTTAGTCTGAAAAACGTGTTGCTTTCAATTGTGATGCTTTGGAGCTTTGGCATCGCTGTCCATGCGGCCGAATTCAATGATGCCCAGCGCAAAGAGATGGAATCCATCGTCAGGGATTACCTGTTGGCTCATCCTGAAATCCTGCAGGAGATGAGCCAAACCCTTGAACAGCAGCAAAAACGGGCTGAGGAGGAACAGCGGAAGGGCGGACTTGTCAAGAACGCCAAAGAGATCTTCCGCGACAAGACCGATTTTGTCGCCGGGAATCCCGAGGGCAAGGTGACCATGGTGGAGTTCTTCGATTACAACTGCGGCTGGTGCAAGAAGGGTTTTCCCGAAGTTATGGCCATGCTTGAGGCCGACAAGGACCTGCGCTTTGTCCTGAAGGAATTCCCGATTTTTGGAGATGATTCCGAATATGCGGCGAAGGCCGCCATCGCCTCCATCAAGCAGGGAAAATACTGGGAGCTTCACGTGGCCATGTTCCAGCACGAGGGAAAGATTACAAAGGACTCAGTGGATGAAATCGCCTCAGGACTGGGCCTTAACATGGAGCAGTTGAAGAAAGACATGGATGATCCGGCAACGGCCGATATCCTGACGCGCAACCGCAACCTGGCGCAGGCCCTTGCCATCGGCGGCACACCCGCGTTCATTATCGATGACCGGCTGGTTCCCGGCTATCTGCCCAAAGAGGAGCTGGCCAGCGCGGTCAATGATGTCCGCACCAAGGGCGGTTGTACACTCTGCTGAAGCCGGACGCTTCCCTGCCCGCCGGCGACCACCTATAAGGTATCAAACAGCATGGATTCTGATGGCAGCATAATGAAACCAATCTACATTCTTAACGGGCCAAACCTGAATCTCCTGGGACTGCGCGAGCCCGGCATCTATGGCCAGGAAACCATTGCCGACCTTGAAGCGCGCTGTGCAGCCAAGGCCAAGTCATTGGGGCTACAGATCACCTTCAGGCAAACCAACACGGAAGGCGAGCTGATTGGCTGGGTTCATGAGGCCCAGGGCAAGGCTTCTGGCATCATCATCAATGGCGCCGGCTACACGCACACGTCGGTCGCACTCCACGATGCCCTGAAAGCCGTGAACATTCCAACGATCGAAGTTCACCTTTCCAATGTTTATGCCCGAGAGCCGTTTCGCCATCACAGTTACATATCTCCTGTTGCCCACGGGGTGATTTGCGGCTTTGGTGGACAAAGTTACGAATTGGCCCTCGACGGGATGACGCAAATTCTCAAAGCAAACGGAAAGGGGTAGCAGAATGCCCTCGAAAAAAACGCCGCCAACGCGTGGCCAGGCAAAATCTTCCAGCCCGGAGCTGGATCTCATCCGGACTCTTGCAGACATCCTGAACGATACGGGGCTTTCTGAAATCGAGCTTGAGCAAAAGGGCTCGCGGGTTCGCGTTTCCCGGACCATGACAGCCGTCGCGACAGCTGCCTCCCATGCTCCCGCCCATCATGTGGCCGCACCTGCGGTTGCCCCCGTTGTGGCCAAGGTTTCCGATGCGGATCATGCGGGCATCGTAAAATCCCCCATGGTGGGCACCATCTACATGGCCTCTGCTCCCGGCAATCCGAATTTCATCGAGATCGGTTCAGAGGTCAAAGTAGGACAGACCCTGGTGATCATTGAAGCGATGAAAACCATGAACCAGATTCCATCACCGGTAGCAGGCAAGGTCATCCGCATCCATGTTGCAAATGGCGATCCGGTTGAATACGGCGCTGCGCTTGTGACGATTGAGTGAGTGATGTTTGACAAGATTCTCATTGCCAATCGTGGCGAGATTGCTCTCCGAGTGCTGCGGGCCTGCCGCGAACTTGGCATTCAGACGGTTGCTGTGCATTCAACGGCCGATGCGGATGCCATGCATGTGCGCCTTGCCGACGAAAGCGTGTGCATCGGGCCGCCGCCGGCGCGCGACAGCTATCTCAATATTCCGGCCATTGTTTCGGCCTGCGAGATCACTGGCGCAGACGCGGTGCATCCCGGCTACGGCTTCCTGTCGGAGAATGCCAAGTTTGCGGAAATCCTGACCGAACACGGCATCAAGTTCATCGGGCCTTCGGCTGACAACATCCGCACCATGGGCGACAAGATTGAGGCCAAGCGCACTGCCAAGGCGCTGGGCATACCGGTAGTTCCCGGTTCCGCTGGCGGCGTGACCGATGTTGACGAAGGCAAGCGCATTGCCCGTGACATTGGCTACCCCGTGATCATCAAGGCGACGGCCGGCGGCGGCGGGCGCGGCATGAAGGTTGCCCGCAACGATAGTGAAATGGAAATAGCGCTGAGCACGGCGCGGACCGAGGCGAAGGCCGCCTTCGGCAATGATGAGGTCTATGTCGAAAAATACCTCGAACTGCCGCGCCACATTGAAATCCAGGTCCTGGGCGATGGCAAGGGTAACGCGGTGCATTTGGGCGAACGCGACTGTTCGCTGCAGCGCCGGCACCAGAAAATCTGGGAAGAGGCCCATTCCCCTGCCCTGAATTCAGTCCAGCGCGACCAGATCGGGGGGCGCGTCGCCAAGGCCATGGCTGACATCTCGTATGAAGGTGTTGGCACCATCGAATTTCTCTATGAGAACGGCGAATTCTATTTCATTGAAATGAATACACGGCTGCAGGTTGAACATCCGGTGACCGAGATGATCACAGGCCTCGACCTGGTCCAGGAACAGATCCGCGTCGCCGCCGGCGCCAAGCTGCAATACACGCAAAGCGACATCACTTTTTCCGGCCATGCAATTGAATGCCGCATCAATGCGGAGAACCCCAAGACGTTCACCCCTTCGCCAGGCCGGGTGGATGCGGTGCATTTTCCGGGTGGCCTCGGGGTTCGCGTCGATTCGGCGCTCTATGCCGGATATCGCATCCCGCCCTACTATGACAGCCTCATTGGCAAGCTGATTGTGTTCGGCAAGTCGCGCACCGAATGCATGATGCGGCTCAAACGGGCCATGGGCGAGTTCGTGATCGAGGGTGTTGAGACCACAATCCCCCTGTTCCAGCGGCTGCTGGCCGAACCTGATATCATCAATGGGCACTATGACATCCACTGGCTGGAGAATTATCTCGCGCGAGATGCCTAGTGACCACAATCACGCCAGAGGTTCTGCTAAAGGCCTATGCCATCGGGATTTTTCCCATGGCGGAAACGGCCGAGGATAACGCGCTTTACTGGGTTGAACCGGATGAGCGCGGGGTTATCCCCTTACGGAGGTTGCGGATTTCGCGGTCGCTGCGCAAACAGGTGCGCCGGCAGCTCTTCGAAATTCGCATCGATTCTGCGTTTCCCGAGGTCATTGCAGCCTGTGCGGCAAAAACCAAAACCCGCAAGGCAACTTGGATCAATGGTCGCATCCGCACACTGTACACGCAACTTCACAAGATGGGCCATTGTCACTCGGTAGAATGCTGGCAGGATGGCAAGCTTGTCGGCGGGCTTTACGGGGTGAAAATCGGCGCCGCATTTTTTGGCGAGAGCATGTTTTCACGGGTGACTGACGCCAGCAAGGTTGCGCTGGTTCACCTAGTGGCAAGGCTCAATGCGGGTGGTTTCAAGTTGCTCGA
The DNA here is from genome assembly GCA_049691635.1 of Aestuariivirga sp. Lineage (GTDB taxonomy): Bacteria > Pseudomonadota > Alphaproteobacteria > Rhizobiales > Aestuariivirgaceae > Aestuariivirga. Next base: position 6,801 of record JBAVOA010000514.1, read on the forward strand.
TGCCCAGTTCATGAATCCACACCTGAAGTCCATGGGCGCAGTGGCCGTGTCCAAGGCGGACTACAGGCAGTTCTTGGCACCGGCAATCGAAGCGCTGGCAGACTTCAAAAAATTTCATGAAGACAACGACCCATCCCGCGTACTGTATTTCTGCTCATTGCGATAGAGCAATTTTGCCCCCAACTTAACCGGCACTTCCAATTTTCAGCGACAAGCCAGGGGCGAGCGATGGAATTCTTCGATAATTTCCTATTCACTGAAGCATTAAGAGCGTTTCCACAACACGACGTGGCATACAGAGCGAACCTTCGGCGCTACGCCGAAAAGCCCTGCCATTGCTTCGAACTATAGCCCGGGGTAATAACGATCCAGATACCGATGCCTCAACTTCTCTCCGACGAGACAGTCCACAGTGGAGGCGGGCTCGGTTTGCTAACGATTTGATCTGCTAATCCCGCTGACTTCCAGAATCAGCTTTCTCTTGATTGAAATCAGGAACTCTTTGCTACCACGCACCGGCAAAGAAAATGCGCCGGGGCCGGCTATTACGCATTCGGCATAGTAGTCGTCAAGATTCTCGATCACGTTTTCGCCAGGTACCAGAATAGGCAGTCCATTGATGGTGATTCCAAGATAGGCCGTTTCCGATCTGGCCAAGAGAACCGGGCGGCCCGCGTTGTTTGGCCCGTCACCCGAGATGTCGATGACTTTACGTTGACCATCATATTCATTGCCGGCGACAAGCCCACCGGCAAAATCCATAACACCGGATATGGATGTGCCCCTTGCCGAATTTCGCGGCGCAATGTCAATCTTGGCCGCAAAAGCCCGAGCCGATTCCAGATTGTCGATGATCTGCCATGGTACGCTCAGCGATTGCCGATCTGCCCCCGCCCATTCAACATAGGCCACCGCGATACGCCCTAGCGGACCGGCCTCAATGGCCCGTAAAAAGGAAGTGTCGGAAAGTGCCGCAGCATAGCCCTGCCGTTGAAGCGCCGATTCCTGCGCGTTCATCGATCCCGAAATATCGACGGCAAGCACAAGTTCCAAATCCACCGCAATTTTTCCGGAACTTCGCGCCGCTTCCGCTGGCACGATGGCCGCCACGGCGACGGCCGCGACAAATCGGATAAAATGAGACCGATTTCCAAGAAACATCACTTGAAACCCTGTTTTTCCTGCTAATCGGAACTTTCCAAGACCTGATTCACGAAGTCTTTCATCACGGCTCGCTTTGGCATCGCAGCCTTCATTACAATGTCATTGCGCTTGTTTAACACAGGCGGATGAATCCGTGATAGACAACGCTTTCGGCCGGAGTGCCAAGTTCATTCATCGGTTAGATCAATCGTTGAGATCGCCAAGCTGCGGGTGCCCTCCTCCATGCGCGCCGCGTGGCAGATTTCGAACCCGCTGGCGTGCTCTAG
>JBAVOA010000515.1:0-8755 GCA_049691635.1 Aestuariivirga sp.
ACCGGATCCCCGGAGGAGATTGCCCAGGTGGCCAAGGCCTATAGGGTCTATTACAGCAAGGTCGCCAACAACTCCGGCCCCGATGCCTACCTGATGGATCATTCCTCCATCATCTATATGATGGACAGGCAGGGGAAGTTCCTCAAGCATTTCACCTATTCAACCGATGCGGCTGCCCTGGCAAAGGCCCTTGAAGCGGCCATTGTCCCTTAATTTACTCCTAAAGTCTTATATTGAGGCGTTGCAGTCATCCTAAGGACTTGTTAGGTTGCATCGCAGCATAATGCGGCGCGCCTCGTTTGAAGGGACACTATCCTGATGCTCTATAATCTCTATGAGATGAATCACGCGGTCCTGGCGCCTCTGCGTGCGGCCGCGGATATGAGCTTGAATTTCTGGCAAAATCCCGTGAACCCCTTGAGTTCGACAAGCACCGGCCGCGCCATGAGCGCCTCGCTGGAAATGTTCGAACGCGCGACGCGCAGGTTTGGCAAACCTGCATTTGGCCACACGGAGACTCAGGTCAACGGAGTGACAGTAGGTATTCAGGAGCAAGTCCTTTTGCAAAGGCCATTTGTCTCTCTTTTGCATTTCAGCAAAAAATGGCCGGCTAAAACCAAGGCAAAGCCCCAGGAAAAATTGCTGATCGTGGCGCCCATGTCCGGCCACTACGCAACCCTGCTGCGCGGTACCGTCGAAGCCCTGCTGCCCCATTTTGATGTCTACATTACCGATTGGGCCGACGCGCGTACCGTTCCCGTAGCGATGGGAAGATTTGATCTCGAGGATTACGTCGATCACCTGATCGAAATTTTGCAGGTGCTTGGCAAGGGTGTCAATGTCATGGCCGTGTGCCAGCCCTCGGTTCCCGTCATGGCAGCCGTATCCCTTCTGAATGCAAAAGGCGAGGATTGCACGCCGAAGAGCATGATCCTGATGGGCGGGCCGATTGATACCCGCCGCAATCCCACCGCCGTCAACAAGTTGGCGGAAGAAAAAGGCGCCGACTGGTTTCGCCAGAACGTCATCATGAAAGTCCCGTTCCCCCATGCTGGCTTCATGCGCGATGTCTATCCGGGCTTCCTGCAATTGACCGGTTTCATGACCATGAATCTTGACCGCCACATGGACGCCCACCGCCAGCTCTTCTGGCACCTCGTTGAGGGCGACGATGAAAGCGCCGAAAAGCACTCGGATTTCTATGACGAGTACATGTCAGTCATGGATCTTACAGCAGAATTTTATTTGCAAACCGTTGACCGGGTATTTGTCAATCACGCGCTGCCCAAAGGAACCTATACCCATCGCGGAGAACTCGTTGAACCCGCGAAAATTACCAAAACAGCCCTGATGACAATTGAAGGCGAGCGTGACGACATTTCAGGCGTCGGCCAGACGGAAGCCGCCCACGACTTGTGCACGGGCCTGTCGCAGGAGCAGAAGCTGCACCACCTTCAATTAGGTGTAGGCCACTACGGCGTATTCAGCGGGTCACGCTTCCGCAATGACGTTGTTCCCATGATTGCGAAATTTGTGAGCGCCAACGCCTGATGGCCGGCCTGCTTCGCAAGTTTGTGAAGGCTTGGTCGGAAGTTCAGGTCGAACCCTATTCAATCATCATCGATGATCAGCCGGTCATCGTGAATTTTCGTCGCAACAGCAGGGCCAAGCGAATAGTTCTTCGCCTGACCCGCGAATCTGCCGGTGTTGTCGTGACTCTCCCGAAGAATGTGAGCTCCGTGCGGGCCCAGGCGTTCGTGGAAAAGTCTGTTCCCTGGATTTCCAAGCACCTGCAAAAGAGAACGCCCAGAACCATACTCGGCCCCGGTTCCATGATTCCTTTGCGCGGCATTGCCCATGAGGTCCGCTCTACAGGAGGACGCCGGGGTGTTATTACCGTTGATCCCGAGGAACGCCACATTCTCGTACCCGGCGATCCCCTCCATCTCGGACGCCGTCTGCAGGATTGGCTGAAGTCCCAGGCCAAGGCCGATCTCACCGAGGCTTCAGCCCGCTATGCAAAATCCATGGCTGTCGATTTCAAGCGGATTTCAGTCCGCGACCAGAAAAGCCGCTGGGGCTCCTGCTCCGCCTCGGGCGACCTCTCCTACAATTGGCGGCTGATTTTGGCGCCAAACAGCATTCTGGATTATGTCGCGGCCCACGAGGTGGCCCATCGCAGGCACATGAACCACGGTCCAAAGTTTTGGCGTCTGGTTCTTCAGGCTTGTCCCCACGCCTCTGCCGCAAAGCAGTGGTTCAAGTCAAACGGTGCCGAACTGCATCGCTTTGCGGCGCATCAATAGATTGAACTGTCGTCGTCGCTGCTGGTGCGGTGCTTTTTTTTCTTCCGCTCGCCCGACTCATTGCTGCTGCCGAATATGCGTTCAAAAAAGCCCTTCTTGCGCTTCGGCGTCTCAAACTCCCCAAAGCCGTCCTGACCATTTTCCAAGCTGTCGTCCTGGGACATGAGATAGGGGTCCTGGCTTTCTGGCTGCTCTTCAAAATATCCCGGCAGTGGTGCCGGTGACAGATTTGCATGGGCGACATCCATGACATCTTTCCAGATTGCCACTGGCACGGAACCGCCGGTTACATTTTTTGTTGGCGAGTTGTCGTCGTTGCCGACCCACACGCCCCCCACGAGATAGCTGGAATATCCGACAAACCAGGCATCCCGGTAGTCCTGGCTGGTTCCCGTTTTGCCACCGATATCGAAGCCGGAAATTTGCGCCTTTTTGCCTGTGCCCTCGGTGACGACAGCGCGCATCATGGAATTCATCGAACCCAGATCCCGGTTTGCAATGGTTTGCCCAAGGCCGTCGCCGTTGCGTTCGTAGATGACCTGGCCGTCGCGTGTCACAATGCGGCGTACCGAGAACGGCACAACGCTGTAGCCGCCATTGGCAAAGGGCGTAAAGGCGGACGTCAGTTCCAGCAGCGTCACTTCGGACGTGCCAAGCGCAATGGACGCGTCATTGCCAAGATGCGAGGTAATGCCAAGACGGTGTGCCACCGCCACGACATTTTCCGGTCCCACGCTGTTGGCAAGTTTGGCCGCAACCGTGTTGAGGGAAAGCGCCAGGGCGGTCCGGAGTGTCACCTCGCCCAAATATTTGTGCTTGTAGTTTTCGGGCTCCCAGTTGCCGATGCGCACCGGCTCATCAACAGCCATGGACTGCGGTGTGTAGCCCTTTTCCACCGCCGCAAGATAGACGAAGGGCTTGAAGGCCGAACCCGGCTGGCGCAGGGCCTTGGTCGCCCGGTTGAACTGGCTGCGCTTGTAGGACTTGCCGCCGACCATGGCCTTGACGGCGCCGAAGGTGTCCATGACGACCAGGGCGCCTTGTGAAGCATTCAGCTTCTTGCCTTCCGCATTTAAATGGCTGCGCAGCGATTTTTCCGCAACCAGCTGAAGCTGTGGATCGATTGTGGTTTCGACGATGATCGACTGGTCATAGTTTTTCACCAGCTCGGGCAGTTGTTCGCTGATCCAGTCCACGACATATTGCGTTGCCGGAACATAGTCCGAGGCCACGACGGTTGCCGGTGAGTTGATGGCCTGATCGGCTTCGCCCTGACTGATAAAATCAGCATCAACCATGGCATTGATGACCAGATTGGCGCGGGCTTGCGATGCTTCCGGGTGCGAGATCGGATTGTAGCTCGATGGCGCTTTGAGAACACCGGCCAGCGTGGCAGCCTCCGTGAGGGTAAGTTCGACCGCCGATTTATGGTAGAAAACCTGGGCAGCCTTTTCTATGCCCGTGGCGCCCGAACCATAATAGACGCGGTTGAGATAGAGTTGCAGAATCTCGTCCTTGGAATATTTGGTCTCCAGCCAGAGCGCCAGAACCAGTTCTTGCGCCTTTCGGCTGTACGTGCGTTCCGGTTTGAGAAAGAGGTTTTTTGCGAGCTGTTGCGTGATGGTCGAGCCGCCCTGCACCACGTGACCGGCCGTGAAATTCAGCACTGCTGCACGCAGCAGGCTCAGCGGGTCAACCCCGAAGTGTGATCTGAAGCGATGGTCCTCAATGGCAATCAAGGCATTGGGAACATAGTCGGGAAGTTCCGAAAGCCGCACCTGGTCACCGAAAAAAGCGCCTTGCTCGGAGAGCACTGTGCCATCCGCGGCCAGCAGCATGATTCCCGGTTGCAGTTCGGGAATTTGCAGCAGCCCCTTCTGGCTGAGCGAGAACCAGACGTAGCCAAACGTTATGCCAAGCGCGATGCAGCCGAGGACCGCAAACTTGAAAGCGAGAGAAAAAAGCCAGCGGAGAAATGAGCGCCGCCGTCCTGGTTGATGCGATGAGCTCTCGGGAACGCGGCGCTTCTTGCTCTTGCGGTCAAAAAGCCGGGGCTCCCGGCGCTCGTCTCGGGAGTTGCCTTTTCTGCCACCCAGTAGTCCCATCGTCGTCCCTTGCCCCCATGGGCGGTATCCCATTGATGGAGCTTATCATTTAACCCTTGGTTAAGGCTAAACTCGGCGCAAATGATGGTCCAATAGTGACGGCGCGGGAATTACATCACGGCGCCGACTTGCCAGGGCACAAACTCATTGTCGCCGTAGCCCAGCTCTTCCGATTTCGACTTTTCACCGGAAGCGACTTTCAGGATTTTGGCGAAGATTTCCTTGCCCTTGTCGGCAATTGAAACACCTTCGACAACATCCCCACAATTGATATCCATATCGTCGATCATGCGCCGGTAAACATCTGAATTCGTTGCCAGTTTGATCGATGGAACGGGCTTGCAACCATACGCTGAGCCGCGCCCCGTGGTAAAGCACAGCATATTGGCGCCGCCAGCCACTTGGCCCGTGGCCGAGACCGGATCGTATCCAGGTGTGTCCATGAAAACAAAGCCCTTGGCGGTCACCTGCTCAGCGTAGCGATAGACCGCCTCGAGCGTGGTAGTCCCGCCTTTTGCAGCGGCACCCAGTGACTTTTCAAGTATGGTGGAAAGCCCGCCAAGCTTGTTGCCGGGTGAAGGATTATTGTTCATTTCCATGAGGTTGCGCTTGGTATAATCTTCCCACCAGTGAATGATGTCGACCAGCTTCTCGCCCACTTCGCGCGATGCCGCGCGGCGCGTGAGGAGATGCTCGGCCCCATAGATCTCCGGTGTTTCCGAGAGGATGGCCGTGCCGCCCTGCCGGACCAGAAGATCAACTGCCGCTCCAAGTGCCGGATTGGCCGTGATGCCGGAGTAGCCGTCCGAGCCACCGCATTGAAGCGCAAGGATAATTTCCGAAGCATGGCATTTTTCGCGTTTCACGTCATTGACATGTGGCAGCATGGCCTTGACTGCGGCAACCCCGGCCGCAACCGTCTTGGCGGTGCCTCCAGTCTCCTGGATTGTCATCGTCCGGAAGGTATTTCCTTCAGTGATTCCATAGGCTTCCTTGAAGCGAGGGATCTGGAACCCTTCGCAGCCCAAGCCCACCATCAAGACCCCGCCCATGTTGGGATTGGTGGCATAACCCCAGGATGTTCGCTTCAAAATGTCAAAGATGGCGCCACGGAAATCCACCACGCATCCATTGTCCATTTTAAGGGCAACAACGCCGTCTATATTCTTGTAATCCTTTAGTATTCCAGAACTGTTGAGCTCCTGTGCGATGAAGCCCGCAACCGTGGCGGAACAATTCACGCTGGTCATGATGCCGATATAATTGCGTGTGCCGACCTTGCCGTTGGCGCGCCTATAACCTTGAAATGTTTCCTGTTTTTCAAGCGGCAGAACTTCCGTCCGGATTGCCCCCTGGGCAAAGGCATAATCATGGGAAAGCGCCCCCATGCCGATATTGTGCTCATGTACCCAAGCGCCAGCCGGGATATCAACCTTGGCGAAGCCTATGATTTGGCCGAATTTTTTGACCGGGGCGCCAACTTTGATGGTGCTGGCTGCCATCTTGTGGCCCTTGCCGATGCGCTCGGAAGCCACAACATCCTCGGATGTGAGCACGCCCTTTTCAACCGTGGTGATGGCGACAGCGACGTTATCCACTGCATTAAGGCGCAGCATGTGCTGCTTTTGTGATGGTTTGTCGAGCATGTGCGGTGACCTCAGCGGTGCGATTCACATAAAACTTGCGTTGCCTATTATTCATACTAACATGTTAGTATGAATAATACAGCGCTCAGTTTGGACATGCCTACCCCGCCAAGAAAGGGCACCCGGGGAGGTGCTGGCGACCATATTTATCTCGTGTTGCGCGAAGCGATTGTTTCCCTCGAACTCAAGCCCGGGCAGATTCTCGACAAGCAGGTTTTCGCCGAACGCTTTGGCGTTTCGCGCGCTCCCATTTACGATGCCTTTACGAGGCTCCAGCAGGAAGCTCTGGTTGATGTGGTTCCCCAGCGTGGGACAACCGTCAGCCTGATCAAGATTTCGGACGCCCGCGAGAACATGTTCCTGCGCCGCGCCATTGAAGTGGAAGCGGTCCGCGCCGTCACCCGCAACTTCAGCGGCGATCATCTCGAAAACCTGAAACAGAATCTGCGCTACCAGCGGGCCGCCGTCGAAGCCGGAGATCCGGCCGGTTTCCACCGTTTTGATCTCGAGTTTCATGCGGTCCTGTTCGAAGCCCTGGGCTTCGAGCGGGTGAAGGCCTTTGCCGAAACCGCCCGCCTTGGCCTTGACCGGGTGCGGCGCCTCCTCAATTCACGGCGCCGGCAGGAATTCACCGTGGCCGAGCACCAGGCCATCCTTGATGAAATCCAGCAGCGCAATGCCAACGGAGCGGCCAACGCGATGGGGGCCCACCTCGATGCGGTGATGAAAGAACTCGAGACTTTCGCGGCGGGAAATCCCGAACTCTTTGCCGATCTCCAGACAAAAGCGGACGCAGAAACATGAAAAAGAATGTCTTCAAGGCGCCTTCCGGGGCCTCCCTCTCCTTCACCGAAATGGGCATGGGCGCAGCGCCCCTCGGCAATCTCTACCGCGCCCATACGCAGAAAGCCGCACAGGATACGTTCGAAGCGGCCTGGAAAGCCGGCGTCCGTTATTTTGACACGGCCCCCCTCTATGGCCTCGGCCTTTCGGAAACCCGTCTCAATAATTTCCTCTATGGGCGCAAACGCTCGGATTATGTTCTCTCGTCAAAGGTCGGCCGCACGCTCAAGGTGTGCCCGCCGAAAGAACGCACGGCGATCGGCAAGTTCTTCGATACGCCCTCGCGCCAGGAAGTTTTTGACTATACCTATGATGGTATCATGCGCTCGCTTGAGTTTTCGCTGGAGCGTTTGGGCGTCGACCATATCGACATCCTCTATGCCCATGATTGCGATGTGTTCACCCACGGTTCCGAGGCGGCCCGCGACGCCCATGTGAAGACCCTGATGAACAGCGGCTACAAGGCGCTGGTCAAGCTCCGGGATGAAAAGGTGATCAAGGCCTTCGGCGCCGGGGTGAATGAATACCAGGTCTGCGAGACTCTCGCAGCCCAGGGCGACTTCGACCTGTTCCTGCTGGCAGGGCGCTATACCTTGCTGGAGCAGACGGCCCTCGATTCATTCCTGCCCATGTGTGAAAAACGCGGCATCGGCATTGTGATCGGCGGCGCCTATAATTCAGGTATTCTGGCGACTGGCGCAATAAAGGGCGCCTGGTATAATTATACGCCGGCGCCGAAAAGCATATTGGACCGTGTGCGGAATATCGAGGCGGTGTGCAAAGCCCACAAGGTGAAATTGCCAGCCGCAGCCCTGCGTTTTCCAATCATGCACAAAAGCGTTGTGTCGGTCATCCTTGGCATGGTGAACCCGAAGGAAGTGGCGCTCAACGTAAAAAACCTGAATGCGAAAATTCCGAAGGCGCTGTGGCGGGAGCTGAAGGCCGAGGGACTGCTGCATGCGGGAGCTCCGGTAGGATGAAAGACGTTTTCCCCCCAAGGGGAGAGGAAAACAAGGCAATGAGGCTCTTATCCTGGCGCGACGCCGCGGCAGACAATGTGACCGGTGAAAATAAAGGAAGGAGATCTTTGGCGGTACGGCGGCCCGCTTCGACAAATTGGTGTAATCCGATAAATCATCCTGAATGATTTATTGACAGACCTTCAAATTGCTAATTTAACTAGATGAAACGAGCCCAGAACGGGTCGTCATAATGGGAGGAATAAAATGTCACTTAAGAAAATGATGATGGGTGCGCTGGCGGCAGGTGTCGCCGTGTGCGGACTCAACGCTGTTGCGTTTGCCGGCGAGTTTGACGGCGTGACAGTGAATATTCTCACGCGGCCGGGTTACGTCATCGCAGGCCCGTTGAAAGAACGGGGCGTGGATTTCGAAAAGATGACGGGCGCCAAGATCGTCGTCACCGAAGTGCCGTTTGCCGAAATATTCCCGAAAGTCCAGAATGACTGGGCGACGGGAACAAATTCGATTGACGCTGCGGTGTTTGCTGCTGGCTGGGGTGTGGAACTTGATTCCGCCGGCCTGCTTGAGGACCTTGACCCCTATGTCGCCAAGGATACAAAGATCGACACCGCCGATATCGCCCCTTACTTCCGCGACTTCGGCATGAAGATCGGTGGCAAGTTCAAGCTGGTCCAGCTCGATGGCGACTTCCAGATGGTCTACTATCGCAAAGACATCCTGGAGAAGAACAAGCTCAAGCCGCCCAAGACCTGGGAAGACTATCTCGCGTGGGCCAAGGCCATCAACGGCCAGGACATGAACGGCGACGGCGTGCCTGACTACGGTTCCTGCATCTTCAAGAAGCGCAACGCCCAAGGCTACTTTGCCATCCA
>JBAVOA010000516.1:0-1819 GCA_049691635.1 Aestuariivirga sp.
GGATCACCCACCTTTTGGTTTCTCGCGAGGTGATCAGCAGGATTTCCAACTCCCCGGCCCGCCGCCAGGGCAGCACGGCATATTGTTGGTTGGGAGTAAAGTCGGCCATCGCCTGTTCATACTAACATGTTAGTATGAATAGGCGCCCCCCTTCGATTTCGAGCCCCTGCCGCGCAAAAATGTCGTCTAAACCGCCTCATTTTCGCGCGAAATACGCCCCGTCACGCAGCTCAATCCGTCCCGCTTCCACCAGATGTTCGAGGTGCGCCAGCGTCGAAAGGCCAGCTGCCCCACGCAGCAACGGGTCAATATCGGCATAGACATGCGCGACGATCTCCTCAATCCCGCCATCTCCCGCTTTAATCCTGCTGTATATCGCCTCTTCACGCATCTTCCGATGCGCCAGAATTCCGCGCACCAGGGTCAAGGGCTTTCGCCGTTCCGGCCCATGGGCGGGATGATAAATCACTTCATCGCGGTTCAGAAGTTTTCGCAGCGACCCCATGTAATCATTCATGTTTCCCTCAGGCGGAGCAACCACAGTCGTGGCCCACGCCATGACATGATCGCCAACCAGTAGGGCCTTTTCCTCTTTCAGACAGAAACTCATATGGTCCGCCAGATGACCCGGCGTGAACACCGCCTCAAGCGCCCAGCCCCTGCCATCCACAACATCGCCATCAGACAGCGAAAAATCCGGCGCGAACGCATGGTCAATGCTGGCATCAAGTCGTATTTCAGAATTTGTTGTTGAATTTGCGGGGAAATTTGCGCCGTAAATCCTCGCCCCGGTCACCGCGCTGAGTTTCGCCGCAAGCGGCGAGTGATCCATATGGCGGTGCGTAACGAGAATATGGGTAACGCTTTCGCCGCGAATGGTATTGAGCAAAGCCATGAAATGCGTCTCATCATCCGGCCCGGGATCAACAATGGCAACGGTTCCGCGCCCCACAATGAAAGTATTGGTGCCGTGAAACGTGAAGACGCTGGGATTGTTGCAGGTCACTCGCCGCAGAAGTGGCGAAATCTCCACACAAGTCCCATAGGCGGCATCAAATTCTTGGCTCAGTTCCAGTTTCGTCATCAGCCCAAAGTCACAGTTGCACGCCCTTGGTATCTCCCCTAAATAGGTCGCGGGAAATATAGCATAAGGGCAATGACGTAAATGACCACGGTAAATCCAACGCTTGCAAGCCGCCTGTGGCCAGCCACATCCAGCAGTTGGATACGCCCGGTTCTGCTCTGCATTTTGGGCACCTTCATCGTGGCCGCCGCCGCCCAGATAAACGTGCCGATGCAGCCCGTGCCGATGACCCTGCAAACCCTCGCCGTGCTCGGCATTGGTGCCTCCTATGGTGCGCGCCTGGGTGCCGCAACCCTCGCCCTTTATCTCCTTGAAGGCTGCGTGGGCCTGCCGGTGTTTGCCGAGTTCAGCCATATCATCAGGGCTGACGGACAAGTGGTGTTTTCACTTGGATTTCTGCTTGGTTTCATCCCCGCAGCCGGCCTCGTTGGCTGGCTGGTTGAGAAGGGCTGGGATCGCAACATGGGAACCATGCTGGTCGCCACATTGCTGGCCGCCGCCGTGCTCTATATTCCGGGCATTCTCTGGCTTGGTTATTTGTTTGGTGCCGAGAATGCCATCCCCTATGGCCTCGCGCCATTTTGGCTGGGCGATATCATAAAGGCTGTGATCGTGGCTTTGGGCGTTCCATCAGCTTGGGCTTTGTTGGGCCGTAACTAACCCCTGCGCAAAAGTGGTCGGAGTGAGAGGATTCGAACCTCCGACCCCCTGCTCCCGAAGCAGGTGCGCTACCAG
>JBAVOA010000517.1:0-3356 GCA_049691635.1 Aestuariivirga sp.
CATTGTCGGCCATCCAGCCGCGCTCGGCCATCAGTTGTTGCATGCGGTTGGAGGCGCGCTTGGCCTGCAGGATGCGGATATCAAGCGGCAGGTTCGGCCGGCTCAACAAAAGTTCGACCATTTCGACAACCTGGCCGAAGCGCGTATAGAGCATGTGATAAGCCCGGTCATCGAAATGCAGGGCGCTGTTTTCAAACAGCCGCAGGCAAACCTCAAGCGGGGCAGATTTCACTGCATAGGCCAAGGCTTCCTTGGAAAGATCCGAGCGCAGGACCACGGTTTGCTGGCGCTCCACATCGCCCACCCGCAGCACCGCAAGCATGTGCCAGGGATTGAGCGAAGGCGTCGCCGCAAGGAACGGCAGAGCCACGTCATCGTCATCGGCAATAATTGAAAACAGGATGTCCGCATGGAGGTTCACCAGCCCCACCAGTCCGTTGACCAGGGTACGGCGCACCTCCTTGACCGGATCAACCGAGAGCTTGAGAACCACGGACACCACTTGCGCAACATCCGCCTTGGAGGTGCCTTCCGCGCACATGAGTGTTGCCAACTGCATGGCAAGCTTGGTCCGCGCCATCGCATCGCCGTTTTCGATCACTTCAAGAAATACGCTGGTGTCCAAGCCAGGTTTGGGTTCACTACGCATGTGGGAGCCACTCAATTCATCATCAGATGGGCTCAGGCTACGTGGCAAGCCTTAATATTTGGTTCACCATGTCTCTTGACGAAGCTTTAAGCGGCTTCAGATCACGCCGGCCTGATGCAGCTTGAACTGCAGCAGCTCAAGATCAAACGGCTGCATGAGGAAATCCGCGGCGCCTTCCAGGATCGATTGCCCGATTTCCGCCGCATCGGGCTCGTTGGCATAAAGGATGACCACGGGCTTCCTGCCCCGCGCCGTCTTGCGCATTTGCCTGATGAAGTCTCTCGGCGCCATGCCATCGGGCGAAGCGGCCATCACCACGACATCGGGCGAATTGTCGTTGCAATACTTCAGGCCTTCATCGGCAGCGGAGCTTTCGGCGAAATTCAGGCCGAGATCGCCAAGCAACTGCGAAACGCGCTTGCGTTCGGTTGCATCCCTGTCGATCAAAAGGCACTTCACCATTGTCAGTCTTCCTTGCGGTTTTGCGGCGAGCCCTGCTCCCGAAAAACCCTTCTGACCGACTCCTGAGCCCCTGTTGGTTAACGAGACGTTAAACACCTTATCCACAACTTTTCCACAACCCCTAAGCCACTGACAACCCAACGCAAATCACTGTTGTCAACAAGGATTAAAACTGTGGCGACAATGCGGCGTTCCACGCCTGTTCAGGACTCGTGCTGCGACTCAGCTGCGAATTGAGACAAGGTATAGTTGCAAATGCCCACGGAATACGGTTCTTGAGCGTTGCAACGGCATGCGCGGAGATTTCCATGGCTGGACTTTGGTTCGAGGATTTTGAGATCGGCAAACTCTACGCCCATCCAATTACGCGCACGGTGACCGAATCAGACAACATCCTGTTCTCCACCCTCACCCACAATGCCCAGCCCCTTCACATCGACCGGCACTTTGCCGCCAACACCGAATGGGGCCAACCGCTGATGAATTCCTTCTTCACTCTCGGGCTCATGGTCGGCATCTCGGTGAATGACCTGACGCTCGGCACAACTATCGCCAACCTCGGCATGACCGAAGTAAAATTCCCGGCCCCCCTCTTCCAAGGCGACACCATTCACGTCACCACCGAGGTGAAAACCAAACGGGAAAGCCGCTCGCGGCCCGATGCCGGCATCGTCGAGTTCGACCACCGCGCCTATAACCAGAATGACGTGCTGGTGGCCCAATGCATCCGCCAGGCCTTCATGCACAAACGCCCCTAGCGGATTAGGAAGGTCGGCGCATCCGCCAGACATCATCTATGGTGGCGTATTCCGCATAGCCCAGGCGCGAGATCATCTGCATGGCACCGCTGTTCACCCGGCCGTTCTCGATATAGCGATCATCGATGTGGATGCCCACCACACGCCCCACCACCAGCCAGTTGGAAACCTTGCCCTCATCATCGGGAAGCTCGATGGTCTTGAACAGCTTGCACTCAAGACAGGCCGGACTTTCCGCCACCCGCGGCGCCTTGATGAACTGGCAATGGGTCTTGGTGAGACCGGCAAGCGCAAATTCATCAACCTCTGCAGCGACAACGGCGGAACTCGTATTCATGGCCTCGCGAATGGCGTAGGTCGCCACATTGACCGCGAACTCCCCCGTCGCCTCAATGTTCCTCAGGCTGTCCTTATAGCCGGTCGACCCGAAGACAACATAATGGGGCCGCTCGGACACAATGTTGAAAAAGCTGTAGGGAGCCAGATTGGCCACGCCGTCCGCCGAAAGGGTCGACAGCCAACCAATGGGCCGCGCCACCAGCGCCTTGAAGGGATCAACCTCAAGCCCGTGGTCATTGCGAATGGCATCATAGAACATGTCAGATGGACCTCAGCAGGGCGGGCAGCTCGGCAATGCTGCGCAGCGTATGATCGGCCAGATGGGCAATGTCGCCATGCTCCGCGTTGCCGGTGAGCACCGCGATGGCGAGGCCCGCCCCGCCATTGCGGGCTTCTTCCATGTCATGGGCATTGTCGCCCACCATGGCAATCTCGGAAGGGCGCAACCCTATGGTACTGGCAAACTTCCGGATCATGTCGCCCGATGGCTTGGGCGTCGCCACCGTGTCAGCCGCAATCACCTCATCAAACAGGTCCAGCACGCCGAGATAGTCCAGATGGTTGCGCGCCGAATAGTAGCTGTCATTGGTGCCAAGGCCCACATGAACCGCCATTTCTTTTAGTTCCCGGAGCAGCGGCACCAACGGCATCAGCGGTTTAAGGAGGGATTTTGACAGTGGTGCGTAGTCGACATCAATCATCCGGAGTTTTTCCTGGACCCCGGCCTCATCAAGTCCCGGCCACCAGCACTCGATGATCTGCCGCGTGGTGCCCGCCGCCAAGAGTGAATTGGCAAGAAAACTGTCCGTACCCGGATCATATCCCGCCTGCGCCATCACCCGGTCAGCCCCGGCAGCATCGATTCCGAATTGCTCGCACAGCATCTGGCGGTAGATCGGCACCCACGTGCCGTTCACATCGATCAGCGTGCCGTCCTTGTCAAACAGAACGCCCCGGATGGTCATGCCTGCCCCCAACGGGTGAGCAGAGCCTGCGGATCAGGCCGGGGACGCTCCTCGAGAGGCGCGGTTGTTGTTCCAATATAGACTAAACCGGAAACGCGCTCGCTACCTTTAAGCCCCATGGCAGTAATTGTTTCTGCATCATAGGCCACCCAGTCGGTCTGCCACTGGGCGTCAAGGCCCATG